>JAGPGC010000031.1 GCA_018056205.1 Candidatus Atribacteria bacterium
GTTATAAAGTGCAATACTTATGGTTCTTTAAAAAGTATTAGGGTAAACTATACTTCCGAGGGGGAAAAATGTTTTTCGATGAATCTTTTAAAGGAAAAAATACCCGAGGGTTTCGATGAAGATTTATCAGTTGCAAAGTTCTCTTTGTAAAAAGTATTTATCTTGGTTTTTTCTTTTTCCTAAGTCTTTATTTAGCTTCCCATCTTCTTTTAATTTTTTATCTTCCCTTTCAAAAAATTCCTACCTAAAAGGTCGAATTCAATTTTTCCTCTTTTTACTGTTATTTTTTTTAAAAAACCTTACCCCGAGCTTTAAAATGCCTAAAACCTGACCGAGTTTTCAATTAAACGCAATTTAGCCGTATTCAGAGTAATATTTAATGATTTAAAATTCTATCTTTGAATACAATGATGAATAATTGGTGATGAGTTTATTAGCTATAAATAAATGAAATAAGTTTGAGGAAATAAAAATCTAAAAACACAGGGGAGGACTATGGATTCGAGAACAGGACTCAATAATCAAGTAAAAGTACTTTTTGCTAAACCGGAATTCAGTGTATTGATTGCGCTTTTAGTTTTATGTGCTTTTTTATCTTTTTCCAGCCCTTACTTCTTAACAGCAAGGAACATTGTTAATGTATTTAGGCAGTTTTCTTTGATAGCAATTTTAGCAGTTGGTCAAGCCTTAATCATTTTGACTGGTGGAATTGACCTTTCAGTTGGTTCATTAGTTGGTTTTACGGCTTGTTTTGGGGCTTGGGTAGCTCGAGCTGGAGCATCTCCACTGGTTACTCTTATAGCAATTTTAGGAATGGGAACTATGGTTGGTTTAAGCAATGGAATTTTAGTAAGTAAAGTTGGCATACCGGCTTTCGTGGCAACTTTGGGCATGATGAGTATAACCCGAGGCTTTTCGCTACTCATTACCATGGGGGTTCCGATCCATTACGAACCAACATGGATTTCGGTGTTTGGTGGCGGGCATATTAGTATCGTCCCGGTTTCAGTTTTAGTCATGTTGATAGTGGTTGCCATTGGTTATATTTTTGCTAGCAATACCGTTCCTGGAAGAAATGTCTACGCTGTTGGCAACAGCGAAAAAGCCGCGAAATTATCTGGTATTCAGGTAGAAAAAGTAAAAATTATGGTTTTTACCATAACTGGTTTTTTGGCTGGAATATGTGGTCTTATTCTCATGGGTCAGCTTGATGGAGCTGATGCATTTTATGGCAATGGTTATGAATTAGACGTAATAGCTGCTGCTGTTATTGGTGGAATTAGTTTATCCGGTGGTGAGGGGAACCCTCTGGGTGTTATTGTAGGTGCCGCATTAATGGGGGTCCTAAAAAATGCTTTTGTTCTTTTAGCCGTTCCTGGTTATTGGCAAACCGTCGTGATTGGAGTGGTCATCATCGGAGCAGTCTCAATTGACAGTTTAAGGAGAAAAAGAGCTGGATGAATTTATCTCATTACTGGTTTTAATAGCTCCTGCTATTAAAATAAAAAAGAATCAAATGGGAGGTAAAAAAGGTCATGTCAAAAAAGAAGTTATTATTAACAGTAATACTCGGAGTTTTTCTTGGTACTACTTTAACGGTTGGTTTTGCTGCTGCTGCTGATTTTGTTCCAGCTACTGAAATAGTCCCTCCAGAAGGTGTATCACTCTATGTGTTACCCGTTGATCAAGTATCGGAAAAACCACTGCGGATTGCTACCATTATGGTGCAAAATAACCCATTTGGAATGGCAGTAATGAAAGGCACTCTTTTTGCCAAAGAAATTCTAAAAGATCGAAACTGCCGAGTTGACTGGATTTCCGTTCCCGATTTTGACCCAAAGAAATTTGAAGATGCTATGCAAAACGTTATAACTGCTCAATACGATGCTGTCACCCTTTTTGGGCTTTCTGAAGCACTTCAACCAGTAGTTGACAAAGCTATGGATGCGGGAGTTTTAGTTTACACTTTCAACACTGAACCTGGTATGAACTCAAAAAGAATTGCTTACTGGGGTCAGGATGGTTTTGCTGGTGGTCAAAAGTGTGGCCAACTCCTAATGGATGCCATGGGTGGAGAAGGTAAATATGCCATCATTACCGGCTCTTTTAATGTTTTAGGCCACGAACTGAGAAGAACTGGTGCTCGAGATATCCTCGACAAAAATCCTAAAATGGTTCTGATCGGTGAATTTGAAAACCAAGATAAAGCCGAAGAAGCCTATAACATTACCCAAAACCTCATTACCTCTAATCCTGATCTCAAGGGTATTTATGTTACTGCCGGTGGTCCCTTCGGAGCAGCTAAAGCCATTAAGGATGCCGGTTTAACTGGTAAAGTAAAATTAGTCTGCCATGACTGGATGGAAGAAACTGTTGCCTATATTCGTTCCGGTGAAGTCACTGCCTGTCTCGATCAGGATCCATTCAACCAGGGTTATGCTCCAGTCGTATCCGCTTTTAATCAATTAGTAGCTGGAATCGTTCCCCAAGAAATCAACTGGTTCGAGGGTGACGTTGCTACTCCAGAAAATGTCGACCAGAAGATACCGAAATAAGAATTATTTTGCTATTCAACCAGAAAAACAGGGCTAATTATACTTAGCCCTGTTTTTATAATAATGGAGGAAATCTAAATTGAGCAACGATAATATTATTTGTAAAATTGTAAATGTCACCAAAGTTTTTCCTGGAGTTATTGCACTTAAAGATGTAAGTTTTGATATTAAAAAAGGTGAAATTCACGCCGTTATTGGTGAAAACGGAGCCGGGAAATCAACTTTGATGAATATCCTCTCTGGTGTTTATCACCCCGATGAAGGTCACATCGAATTTGAAGGAAATGTTGTGAAGTTTAGAGATCCAAGACATGCTCAACATACTGGAATAGCTATGATTCATCAGGAACTCTCTCTATCTCGCTCTATGAGTGTCGCCGAAAACATCTACCAGGGAAGAATGCTAAAAAAATCTTTTGGTTTTATCGATCGAAAAAAAATGGTTTCAGAGTGCCGAAAATATTTAAAAAGTTTAGGGGTTGAAGATATAGATCCCCGAACCTTGGTTAAATATCTTAGTGTTTCACAAATGCAGTTAGTGGAGATTGCCAAAGCCGTTTCGTTAAATGCTAAACTCCTGATCATGGATGAACCAACCTCTTCTTTAACTACGGGTGAAATTTCTACCCTTCTTAAAATTATGAAATCTTTAAAAAATGAAGGAGTTTCCATCCTTTTTATCACTCATAAACTCGAGGAAGTTTTAGAAATTGCCGATCGAATAACCGTTTTACGAGATGGTAGCTATATAGACACTCTTCAGAAAGAAAATGCTACTTTGGAAAAAATGGTTTCTCTTATGGTCGGTCGAGCTTTTGAAAAGAAAGCTCATCGAGAATTTATTCAAGAATATACTGATCGGGAAGTAGTCTTAGAAGTTCAAAATCTGAATGTTTCCAACAAGGTCAAAAATGTCAGTTTCCAACTCTATAAAGGTGAAGTTTTAGGTTTAACCGGTTTAGTTGGGTCAGGACGCACTGAATTACTTCAGAGTATTTTTGGCATGGAAAAGATTACTTCAGGAACCATATTAATAAAAGGGAACCCGGTAAAAATTAAACATCCATCGGATGCAATAAAACTCGGCATTGGGATGGTTGCTGAAGATCGTAAGGAACAGGGTATGTTTCTAAAGTTATCAGTTCAGGATAATATGACTATGGTTCATCTGAAGGAACTTTCTAATGCTTTCAAGTTTATTAGCAACAAAAAAGCTAAAGAAGTTGCTCATCGTTACGTGAATTTATTATCCATTAAAACACCAAGTTTGAAACAAATTTCAAAAAATCTCAGTGGTGGCAATCAGCAGAAAACCATTCTCGCTCGCTGGCTAATGCATGAACCAACTATTTTATTTTTGGACGAACCAACCCATGGAATTGACGTTGGAGCCAAAGCAGAGATTTATAAACTTATTGATGATCTTTCAAAAATGGGTGTTTCAGTTATTCTATTATCCTCTGAACTTCCCGAAGTTCTTGCTCTTTGCGACCGGATTATGGTTATGCATCATGGGCTATTGAAAGGTATTCTCCACCATCAAGAAGCTGATCAAGTTAAAATCATGAGTTTTACTTTAGAAAATAATAAAGAAAGAGCTTCTTAAGGTTATTTTTTCATTATTAATGTTAGCCATTTTTACTTTTTTTAAATAGTAGTAAAAAATGATGCCATCATAATTTCTTCATTACGAGGAGCGCAGCGATCATAAGGGCAGTAATTAGTTATCAAATAATTTAAAAAAGGCTCACCCCTGGATCTCTCTTCAATAGGTGAATAAATTAAACAATTCTTAAATATTAGCTTTTTTTAAGTAAAAAGAACAATGGTTCTTCCAAGGACAAGACGGACATTTATCGGTGCTGGGGGGAAAACTCCCCTGAGAAGCTGCATTTTGTGCCACCGAATTCACCCGAAAAATCATCTCATCTTCCGATGGAAAGTCATGAATCATTTGGAACCAATTCTCCCTTACATAATACAAGCCAAGATGAACCGGAAGGCCGGGATGCTCTTTTTGAATTGCTAAACCATAAAAGTGCATTTGCTCCTGATAAAGTGGTAAAACTGCAGTATCTGGTGAAGATGTTTTATAATCAACGATATGAACTCCTTGATCATCAATCCATAATAGATCCCGGATCCCAGTCATTATTAATCCATCATCAAGATTAATACAAAAAAATCCCTCGCGTTCAAGGTTTTGACTAAGTGAATTTTTTCGAAGGATTACACCCAGCTTACTTTGAGATAATCGTAATAACCATACCCTTACTTTTTCCCAATCTTGATTGGTATTCCAAAAAGGTCGAAGTTCAATAGGAAGCTGCTTTTTTATTTCTTTATATCTTTCCTGTCGATAAGGCAGCCAAAGTTCAAGGTTTTTCTCATCAAAATCCCATTGAGCCAATATCCAATGAACTAAGCTCCCCAAATCAGTACCTCCGGTTTCGTTGTCGGAAGGAAGTTCCCATGGCAAAGCGATTCCCTGTCGATATCTCATACGATAAGCATGAGGACAAAACCGATAAAACGCATAGGCGGTTGCGGTTAAACGTTCTAAACGAGGAAGGGGTTGCCGAGGAAGGTAAATTCCCTTATCATCTATCTCCTCCTTAACTTTTAAGGTCGATTCTAATAAAAAAGGCTGTTTTTCAGAAAAAATATTTAATAGATACTGCTGAGGATCTTCTTTCCTATCCTTTTCAATCCATTCCCAAACCCAACTCAACCAGGTTTTCGGCTTAGGAATGACTTCTCCTTGGTTTATCGGACAAACACCCGATAAAATCAAAGTATCTTGAGCTCGGGTACAGGCCACATATAATAAGCGCTGGAGTTCTGCAACTTCTTCCGATTCTTGGAGCTGTTGTTCGATGAAATAGGATGGAAAATCAACCTCACTTTCCTTAAGAGGTTGACCATTCATATTCCAATAATCCGGAAAATACCTGGTTACCGCACCGAGTTCACGGGATGGTTGAAGTTTATTTTTATTACGCCGTAGGGGAGTATATTCCAAACCAAAAATAACAACCACCGGGAATTCTAATCCCTTTGCTGCATGAATCGTCATAACTCGAACCACATTTTCTTCTTCCCCAACCGGATTAGCTTCTTCACTTTTAACTTCTTTTTTTATAGCGTCTTGCAAATAGTGAGCACAACCCAATCCACTATTTCCAATACTAATTTCATATTCTCTTGCCAGATCCACTGCCTGTCGGAGATTAACTGCTACCCGTCTACGTAAAGATCTTGGTATCACATTTAAAAGAGAGGATTCTTTTAAAAGTTCGGATAAAACCGAAGCTGGTCCTTCTAATTGCATCTTTTGATTTAATTCTAGTAGTTTTTCACAAAATAGGGGATATTTTTCTACCAAAGCTTTCCACAACCAACCATGACTCATTGATTTATCCGCATTGATAAATATATTGTGTACTTCTGATAAACTGAATCCAGAAAAAGGAGAGGAAAGATAGTCGGCTAAAGCCAGGTCATCCTGTGGATCAACTACTGTTTTTAAAAAAGCTACTGCATCGAGGGTTTCTCCTCGAGAAAAATAATTAATATCAGTAACGAAGATAACCGGGACTCTTAACTCATCTTGAAAAACCTGTTCGAGAGGTCGATAAAAAGTTCGAGTGGGAACCAGTACCACAATATCACGGTACTGGCACAAACGAGTTGTTTTTTCGGTTTTATCCCATATCATCACCTTCCCCACCAGATTATTGATCTCATCAGCCAAAGAACGTGCCAAAAGACACCTTCGTTCTGATTCTTTTGCTGGTTGATCAATATTTCCCAGAAATAAAATCCGCAGATGGGGAGCTGTTACTGATTTTGATCGTTCCTCCCACCAGGAAAGGTCATCAGGAACACACAAGGGTTGGTAAGTATGGGGGATTTTTTTACTTAACCCATCTTTCCAGATAAAACCAAATAATTGGTTGATCTCATCGACCAAATCATCTCGACTGCGGAAGCTTTCATCAAGTAAAATATAACGCCCTTTATTGGGATTATTCTGAATTTCTTGAATATAGCGATGAAAAATACCCAGATCAGCATGACGAAACCGGTATATGGATTGCTTCAAGTCGCCTACTATAAAAAGGGAAGCCGAGTTGTTTTGGGCGAGACTACGAATCAAGGACTCTTGAAGAAGATCGGTATCTTGGAATTCATCCACCATAATATGGCTATATTGAGCAGCCAAAGAGGGATAGCGTTTGATTGCCTCGCTGGCAGATATGATCATATCATTAAAAGTGAGTACTTCCTTTTTTCTTTTAAAATTCTCCCAGATATGCCAGAAAATGGCTGATGATCGAAGGAGAAATTGACGACAACGAAAATCTTCGCTCAACTCAATTTTGCCACATAAGATATTAATTAAATGAGCGTATTTTTCTTTCAGTTGGTTTTTGTATTCGGTTAGGGATGAGAATGGCCTTGAAAACAATAGTTGTTCTTGAATATATTTATAATCGGTATTCTGATTGCTCCTGGCAATTGTCGAGAGTGAATCAATTAAATCGCCCATAAAGTAAGGAAGTTGGGTTTTATCTGGTTGATTTTGCCATTTTAAATGAAGATTGATGAAAGTCTCGATTACTTTGTTCGTTCTCTGGAAATCCATTAAAGGAAGAATTACTTCCATCCATAACGACCATTCCTCTCTCCACTCGGGCGTAAACCAGGAAAGGAGACTTTCCCGAATGTCATCCCAATCAGACTCAATCATTTCAGCTTTCTGCCAGAGCCATTCGGGATTTTCACCCCGACTTCCAAATAGATCGGAAAGACTACTAACTAATTGAATCAAACCATCTTCTCCGCTATGATTTAAGAGGAGAAAAAAGGATTCTTCTCTTAATATTGACAAACGACTCCGCCATATCGAATCAGATATATTTTCCTCAAACCAATCCCAGTCATTTCGCCTTAAAATGTTTTGCAGATTATTCCAAAAACCAAATTCTTCCGGTGACGAGATTACCCGAACCTTCGAATTAATGCCCAAAAACAAACTCGCTTTTTGGATGATTTTCATACCAAAGGAATGAATGGTGGATATGGGAGCTTCATCAATATTCTCAATGGCTTCCGAGAGATACGGGTAGTTCATTCGATCGGCTAAACGATGATACCAATTTAGTAACCTTATTCGGATTCTCTCTCGCATTTCAAGAGCGGCTTTCTCAGTAAAAGTTAAAGTTAAGATTTGATTGAATTTGGCTTGTCCGGTTATTACTAACCAGGCATAGCGACCAGCTAAGGTTTCAGTTTTTCCGGTACCGGCACCAGCGCTTACCACTACCAAATTTTCTTCTGCCATGATTGCTTCTTGTTGAGCAGGGCGGGAATCAGCAATAAGTTGCAGGAGCTCTGGACTATAAGTTTTCTTCATTTTCTCCTCCACGATTTCGCATTTCATCTCTTCTACAAATCGATCTCCCATAGCATCCACTACAAGTCTGGCTTTGATAATTCGGTTGAATACTGCCACTTTCTAAACTCAAAGAGAGCTCCTCCATTTTTTGGTGAGCGAGGTCCATTTCCACATTTAAAATCTTGCCGGAACGATTCGATCCCAAAATTGATTTTCTCAATTCTTCACCAAAAAAGGTATTTTCAAAAGCACCGGTTGCTTTTCCATCGCCATGACAGAGGTAAATATAGCCAATTACTGGATAACCATTATCACTTAAAACTCGGCTATATCCCGCCAGTTGCAAAGAATTTTTAGTATAATATGACTTTCCACTTTTATAATCTACAATCAACCAATATCCATCTTGCAAACCAATCAGACGATCACAACGACCGGTAAAAATGAGTTGATTTACTTGGTATTCAGGGAGAACCAATTCACTTTTTTCTACAGTGCGATATTCTTTTATTAAAATTTCTATCTGTTCCTGGAAATCGGCCATTCTTAAAGCATCAAGTCTCAGCCGAAGTTCGTCGGTTTTGTAGAGTGTTATAAGCTCCGGATAAACATGATTAACAATTTCAAGCCAATAAGCCAGCACCAGTTCACGAAGACTGGTGGATTCTTGTTTTAAATAACTTTCCCATACCTTGCTCCATAATTCATGAAGAACTACCCCACCCCTACGAGGGTCAAAACCGGGAGGAGCCGGTTCAGTTAATTTATAAAAATTTCTTAGATAGAATAAAAAAGGACAATCTACCCAAGTATCCAACTCACTGATTGGAATTGTTAATATTTCTGAAATTTTATTTGGTAACCAAGGAAGATTACGAGGATTCAAGGGCACATCCTCTGGAATCTCTACTGGTTTCAAATAGGGCTCGGTGGATTGAGGAAGAATAGTGCTCAATGGACGTTGGAAAGAGACTATTTTCTCCGCCCAAGGATCATCACCAGTAAACATATCATCATAATAGGGAGAAATTAGGGTTGGTCGTCCCTTTTCATCTTGTAAGGGATAGGCCACAATAGCACATTGTAACCCGGTGGCAATGAGCCGTCGAAATAGAGCTCTTTTTTCATCTCTCTTTCGGTGAACAGTAGGAAGGGTTGCTGGGTTTATATCAGGATTTTGATTCCATTTTTTTTTCAGTTCATCTTCCAAAAAAGGAAAACAAGGTAAACTCCCGGGCAAAAAAGCTGAAATTATATCAGTGACAACTACTACCAATGATTCGGTTAATGCGGGGGGCGAATCGAGATAGACCTTCAGAGAGCCCTTCTCAACAAGAGGTGGATGAAAGGTAGCGTGCTGAACCCAAGCCTCTAAAAATCCAAATACCTCTTCGGATGAAGTAAATTCGATCTGATTAACAAACGATACCAAAAGCTCATCTTCAGAAAAATGTAGAACTTTTTGTTCAATTTCCATCAAAAATGATGTCACCATACTAACTGATAT
>JAGPGC010000032.1 GCA_018056205.1 Candidatus Atribacteria bacterium
CTGAAAATTGATACAAAGGAGGATAATGAGTCACCCCATGATTGAGGTGAATGATATTGTTGAAGGAACAGTGGTTGGCATTACTAAATTCGGAGCATTTATTGAGTTAGAGGATGGGAAAAAAGGGCTCATCCATATTTCCGAAATATCAAATCAATTTGTCAAGGACGTGAATGATTTTCTTAAAGTTAATGATAAAGTAAAAGCAAAAGTTATTCATATTTCTGATGATGGTAAAATCGATCTTTCAATAAAACGGCTCAACGAGGACGAAGAATATTTAGAGAAGTTAGAGAAAAGTAAGGCTATGTTTGAACAAAAACTGAACAAGTTTCTTAAACAAAGCCAGGATAGACTTACTGATCTCAAAAAACACCAAGAAAATAAACGTAAACTTCACTAATTGGTTAAATTCTATTTTTTTTCATCGAGAGAGAAGCCAGTTTCTAATAGTTTCTCTCTCATTCTTTTTAACAAATTGGTATTATAGATAATTTTTAAGGCGCTCTTTTTCTTTAATGATTTCTCCGTTTTCATTAACCACTCTTAAGGTTCCTTTGATAATTCGAGTTCGAACTCGACCACAGGCTTCAGAGTTTCCTAATAGATGAGGTGCATCCAAAATACCTTCTTTGATGGCACGAGCAAGAGTAGAAGGAGAAATCCAGGGATCATCACCGTCTTGGCTCTGGTGAAGGTTTTTAATAGCCTTAAGAAGAATTTTTGCTTCATCTATCAAACGCTCTTTTTCTTCTTGGATCAATTGATCCTTTTCCCAATTGGGAAAATCGAAAAGCAAATCCTTTATTACACCTTGAACAATTTCAGCACTTTCAATGACCTCGTTTGGATAAATAAGATGATCAGCCTCACTATAACCAACTACGTGGATTATATCAGGTTTGAGAACCAAACCTAACGCAGTGGATGCTCCTAATTGACCTTTGGCAATATTCATATTGGTAGAGAAATGGGCTAAGCCTCCACGGGTTTGGGTATAAATTGTAAAATTTTTATCCTGGAGGGGGGCTATTAATTCTTTTTTTGCAAACATTTTAGCCAAATCAGCCCGCGGTGAAATGCCATTGGGGGTATTGAGCATATATTGGGCAATATAGTGTTTTGCCCCAGCTTTTTTTGCATTGTAAGCAGCTAAGAAAAAAGCGGCACAGGCAACACTATCGGGTGCATCTCGTAGGCTCCACTGATGGGATTCATTGACTTCCAAAGGAATACCAAGAGAAGCATATCTTTGCATGGCTTTTTGATTTTCAATAATAGCGGTTTCTACTGGGCGTTGAGAGCGGCCATCAAGTCGGCTGTACCAGGTTAAGGGTACTGCACCCCAAGCGATATGTATAGTTTCATATAATAGTTGAGCCCAATCTTCCAAATGATTAGTCCCACTATAGCAACGTAGGAGCGGATAATTGCCAACTCGAGAGGCGGCAAAGATTCTTTCCAGGTCTTTACGATTTCTTAGGGGAACACCACCAGCTCCACTTTCGTCATGCTTCATCTTTTCCGGTTCAAAAAAGAATTCTTGAGCGTTTTGATCCGGGCCTAAAGAAATAACATCAATAGCTTTTGATTGGCTGATTTGCTTGATACCATTAATGGTTTCTTCTACACTTGGTCTTCCAAAATGATGTCGAAGGAGAGGAAAAGGTTTTTTTGATGAGATTCTTTCCGGTAGAGTCGAGGGATATTTTTTATCCGGGGTGATATTTTGGTTAGTTGGAAGAAGGCTTTCAAGAATTTCATCAAAGCTTTCTTTACCACTGAAAATATATTTAAAAATACCGACACTCTGGGCAATAGGTTGTACGATTGGAGTACAACTAAGAATAAAAATAATTTTGTCAAGAAGATGGTTTTCTTCTAATTGACAGCGTAATTCGGTAAAGAGGGTTCGGGCTGAATCTTCACTTAAACGATAACCAACGATAACCCGTTGAGGTTTTATTTCTTTTATACATTTAATAAGTTGGTTGATTGAAATTGCTGGTCCCAAGAAGTGAGTTGTATATTGGTATTCTTCGGCTAAACAAAGAAACCGGTAAACACCGGCAACGTGAACGCAGTTTCCCAAAGAAGCACCAATAATTACTTTCTCTTCAACCATGGTTTGGCCTCCAATTAATTAACCTGAGTTGGTTTCAACAACGACCATTTCCCGTATTTCTTTCACACTGAGTCCAGCTAAACCAAGTTTTTCTATGGTTCTTCCTTCAGCAAAATAATCCCGATTGTGAAGGATATTTGCTAAGTGGATCATACAATCGATAGTTGGAGTTGGGATTTGTAACATTTTTCCAAAGGATGAGATTGGGACTAAGCTCATTGGAACATCCTCAGTGATATAACGGGTATAAATAGTATAGGGAGCTTGAATTCCTCGATAACCGGGATTGTTTTGCATCGCTTCATAGAGGTTTCTTCCGTAAGCATCATAAGCTGAATATAACCATTCTCGAGCTGTGATTGCCCGAATACCCAGAGCTTCGGCAACTTTAACCCGTTCATTGTCGACTGCCTCAAGAATTAAGGCGACTGATGGAGTGATGCCATCGATATAATAGTCAAACTCACCATGGGTATTTTCAATACGAGCGGCGTTTAGGATGGTCAAAGTAGGATGAAAAACAGCCCCGATATTGTTAAAGCTGGTTTTGAGGACATTATCCTCAGGAACGAATTGAGGGAGTGCTTTGCGAAGAGCAGTAACTACTTCAATAGTTTTATAAGCTGGAATAGCAGCTACGGGTATGCTGTTTTTAATCCGAAAAATTTTTACTTGGGCTGGACCATTGATCCGACTGGCAAAGAGAAAGGTTTGAGCTTCGGATATTATAACCTGGGCGGTGACATTTCGTTCTTTAAATATTTGCCTACATTCCAAAGCTCCACCAGTTCGACCGGGATTTAAAACAATAATTTGGCCATCTTTAAGGAAGGGTACGAGATTTTCTGCCATAAAACGCTGACCGTTTGCGGGAACGACCACCATAATAATTTCAACATCTTTAACTGCTTCTTCGATACTGGAAGTGACAAGATTTAATGATGCGAATCCCTGAATTTCTCCCTCAACTTGGATACCACCCATTAGTTTTATAGAATTCAATCGATCGGGGGTTCGGTTATAGAGGTTAACTTTAAAACCTTTTAAAGAGAGATATCCAGCTAAAGCTTGTCCACCATGACCAGCTCCCAACACTGCATAGTGAGTTGTGTTAGTCATGTCCTTGTTTTACCCTTTCCAAGGCTATCTGAAGAAGCTTTTGAACCATTGAATAGTAATCAATGCCTTGATGAGAACACATTTCAGGGAAAGCACTATGTTTATAATGGAGTAACGGAAGAGCATTTATTTCAAAAAAGAGAGGCAAATTTTCTTTTTGATCAAAAATGAGATGAAAAGTAGCAAAATCTTTTAGGTTTAATTCACGGAAAATTTTTATTGCCATATTTTCTAACATTGTTTTATGTTCGTCACTTAATTTGGCTGGGCAAGATATATCTTCAACATAACCTTTTTTGCTTTCAATTTCCGCATCATAAATGAGTTTTTCTCGAGTAAGATTTAATTCCATTATTGGAAGAACCTCGGGGTTATTCCCGTTTCCCCAGAGGCCGATTATCATCTCACGACCTTCAACAAATTTTTCGATCAATACTTTTTCGCCAGTTTGGTTATAAATTTGTTCAGCTTTTATGAATAAGCTATCATAATCATTCACAATTGAGTCGGGTGATACTCTTTGACAATAACTACGAAAGCGAGATTTTATAATATAGGGAAAATCTAAGTTTTCAGGTAAGGAGTCACCGGGTGACCATTGAATAGATGAAATAGTTGGAATACCGATTCCCCTCAGAGAAAGCTTGGTAAGTACCCGATCCAAGCATAAGGAATGAATAGTTGAATTCGAACCAAGATAGGGAATATTCAGGGCATCCAATAATGAAGGCAGGAAGGCTTGATCATAAACTCCTGCTGAACAAACTGCAAGATTATAAACAAAATCGGTATTTTGATTAGAGATAGAAAGAACTAATTCGGGAAGGGGGATATCGACATTGAGTTGGTGACATTCCCACCCAATTTGGGTCAAAGCTTCAATGACCATAGAAACGGATTTTCCTTGTAAATCGAGCCTATTGGCATAAAAACTCTTTTCTCTTTCTTCAAATATCTTATTACTGATAGCAACGAGGATTTTTTTTATACTCCTCACCTCCTTTTTAAAAAGTTGACCAAATTATGAATCAGATTATCATATAGAACTGTCTATTGAAAAAAACTGTATTTATTTATAACATAAAAAGGGTTTAATGAGCAAATGAGGAGTAAGGCTGTATTTTCTTTTTAAAAATTGATAAGATACCGTTAGTTATTTATAGTGGGGTTTTTAAACGTTATGATTGATGGAATGAAAATTGCTCTTGAAGAAGCGCAGCGAGCTTTTGATGAGGATGAGGTTCCAGTCGGAGCTTGTATTCTAAAAGGAAATCAAATAATTGGAGTTGGCCATAATCGTCGTGAACAAAAGCAAGAAATTATTTCTCATGCCGAAATTGAAGCTATTCATGAGGCTTCACGGGTTTTAGGAAGTTGGAGATTAGACGGCTGTGACCTCTATGTCACCTTGGAACCATGTTTGATGTGTGCTGGTGCCATTATCCAGGCTCGGATTGGGAAGTTATTTTATGGAGCTAAAGATCCCAAAACTGGTGTTGCCGGAAGCGTTCTCAACCTTTTTAGCGAAAAGCTGTTTAATCATTGCGTTGAGGTATATAGTGGAATTTATGAAGAACGTTGTAGCCAAATTCTCCGGAAATATTTTAAGATGAAAAGAGAAATTGGAGAGGTGGCCGAGTTGGTCGAAGGCGCTCGACTCGAAATCGAGTAGGCAGTGCTGAACTGTCTCGTGGGTTCGAATCCCACCCTCTCCGCCAATGGGAGAAAGAATAATTTAGATGCTCAAAGATAGCCCTGAAAAATTTGTTTAGAGCTGAGGGGGTGAGGGTCTCATCCTTTGACAACGCAGCCGTCACCCTGAGGCTTCGTAGTCTGAAGCCGTGAGGGTCTCATCCTTTAATATTTTACTCCTTTTCTCCCACTCTTCCGCTTCCCCGCTCTCCCGCTCACCTGCTCGATCTTTACGCCGTAGGCTGTTCCTCAGAACGACGCTTAAAGTAATTTTTGTCCTTATCTGGTGCTACCCAGCAACATGAAAAGTCTTTCATTAAATTAAAAAAAACAAAATCTTAATTTTTTGTAAAGATTATGTGCCTAAGTAGACAAACAAATTTTTTTTGAGCATCTTTTTATATTGACGAATGACGTTATGAAAGGTATAAATAATAGAAATATTATTTTGGAGGAGGGCAGTATGTTTATGAAGAGAATACTTATTGTAATGCTTTCTTTATTAATCGTAATGGCAGGAACCATAGCCTTTGCACAAGAACCGATTAAAATTGGTGTGGTTATGAATTTAACCGGTCCTTGGGCATCAATTGATACTCCTAGTGCTAACGGGGCTAAATTAGCGGCGGAACAAATTAATAAAGCTGGAGGAGTGTTGGGTCGTCAGATAGACTTGAAAGTAGTAGATACCAAGGCTGATGAAGGTGAAACCAGTGCGGCTGTGGTTCGGCTTATTGAAAACGAAAAAGTGTCGGCTTTAATCGGTTATGGAGATACCCATTGGGTAAATATTGCTGCTTCGATGGCTAAAGAGTACGGAGTTCCTTTTATGACACCAGGTGCCACTCATCCCCGGATTCCTGAGCGGTTTGGGGCTTGGTTAGCCTGTTTTGGAGATAATGCTCAAGCATCAGCTATTGCCGAATATGTAGTGAAAGATCTCGGTTTAAAGAAGGGTGCTATCTGGGTGGATACTGCGGTTGATTTTAGTGTTGCGGTTTGTGCTTTCTTTGCTGATGCTCTAAAACATTATGGTGGAGAAGTGGTTTATGAAGATTATTTTGAAGTAACTTGGAAAGATTTCTCTGCTATGGCTGCTCGTTTAAAAGAGTATCAAGATAAAGGCGAAGTAGATTTTGTTTATGTCGGTGGTATTCCCGATAACTGTGGTTTGATTGCTAAGCAATTACGAGATAATGGAGTAACTATCCCGATTTTTGGCGAAGATGGTTTTGATACACCACTTTTAATTGAAACTGGTGGAGAAGCTGCGGAAGGTGTGGTTTTTGCAACTCATGTTTCACTGGAGGATCCCAGCCCAATAATTCAACAATTTAAGGCTGATTATCAGGCCATGTACGGGAATCCACCAGAAAATGCTTTTGCAGCCTTGGGATACGATGCAGTAAAATTAATAGCAAAAGCTATTGAATTAGTTGGAAGTGATGCTCCAGATAAGATTTCAGAAGGTTTAGCTCAAATAAAAGATTTTCAGGGAGTATCTGGAATTATTAGCTACGAAGGAGGCAGTCAGATTCCAAATAAGTCGGTGTCGATTATTGAAGTGAAAGGTGGAAAGTTTGTAACAGTAAAACAAATTGCTCCCGAATATTTATCGGATCCGACTATTGCAAAATAGCAGTATTTTAAAGGCGGACTCATTTAGTTGGGTCCGCTTTTTGTTTTTTGGTTATCATCCTTGTCATTTCCCTTTATAATAAAATTTAGAAGGTATGGTTATGGTAGTTTAAAATGAGAGATCTAGGAACGGAGAAATAAATGCCTGGCCCAATATTAAAAGTGACCGATTTATGGAAAAATTTTGGAGGCCTTACCGCAGTTAGTGATTACCATCTTGAACTTCCCCAAGGAATGATATACGGGCTCATTGGTCCTAATGGTGCTGGTAAAACCACTATCTTTAATTTATTAAGTGGAGTACTAAAACCTAGTCGGGGTCAAATAGTTTTTGATCAAATTGATATTACCTATTTTCGTCCCGACCAAATAACCCGGGTTGGTTTGACTCGAACCTTCCAAAACCTCCGTCTTTTTCCATCTCTCAGTGTTGAAATGAATCTAAAAATTGCTAGCCACATCCATATGCATTATTCATTTATAACTTCACTTTCGAACTTACCAGGCTTTTTTCGTTCAGAGAAAGAAATGCAGGGGAAGGTCGATACTATGTTAGATATTTTTGGTTTATCTAAATATAGAAATGAGCTTGCTACCAGCCTACCATATGGCTTGCAAAGAAAATTAGATATTGCTCGAGCCTTGATGACGGATCCTAAGGTGGTTCTTTTGGATGAACCATCGGCAGGAATGAATACCGGGGAATCGGAAGATTTAGCCCAGCTTATTCTTCAGATTCAAGGAAAATTTCATCTCACTTTAGTCATTGTTGAACATCGGATGCCTTTTGTAATGGGATTAGCTAGTATTATCCAGGTGTTGGATTATGGTTCAGTGATTGCTCAAGGTACTCCGGAAGAAATACAAAATAATCCTCAAGTTATAGAAGCCTATTTAGGAACAGGTGATTCCATTGCTTAAAGTTAAAAATCTTAGTGTAAAATATGGAGTCATTCCAGCTCTTCAGGATATTTCAATAGAAGTAAAAACCGGACAAATTGTTTCTCTTATTGGAGCAAATGGTGCTGGGAAAACTACCACCTTAAAAACCATTATGGGAATTCTGAGACCGGTGAAGGGAAATGTTATTTATTGTGATGAGGATATTACTCGGATGTCGACACCACAACGGGTTCGAAAGGAGATTTGTCTGGTTCCGGAGGGACGAGGTATTTTTAATCGTTTAACTGTGAAAGAGAACCTTCTTTTAGGTGCTTACCACCGTAATGACGAACAGGGAATCAATCAAGATTTAGCAATGTCCTATTCTCTATTTCCAAGGTTAAAAGAAAGAGAGAACCAGATAGCGGGAACACTGAGTGGTGGAGAACAGCAAATGTTAGCAATCGGGAGAGGTTTAATGTCGCGGCCTAAACTTATGCTTTTAGATGAGCCATCTTTGGGTCTGGCTCCTTTAGTGGTTCGGGAACTTTATGAATTGATTCGAGAAATTTTAAAACAAGGGGTAACCATTCTCTTAGTTGAGCAAAATGCCACGATGGCGATCCGAGTATCCGATTATGTTTATCTCCTGGAAACAGGAAATATCAAATTAGAAGGAATTCCCAAAGATGTTGAATCTCTTGAAGAGGTAAGAAAGGTTTATCTAGGAGGTTGATTATGCTTTCACTGGGCTATTTCTTACAACAAACGATGAATGGAGTAATTTTAGGCTGTATTTATTCCTTGTTAGCTTTAGGGATGACTGTTGTATATGGAATATTACGACTTATCAACTTTGCTCATGGTGCGCTCATTACTTTAGGTGCTTTTTTTGTATATTTTGTTAGTATTCGTTATGGATTGTCCTTTATAGCAGGTATTTTTTTGGTAATAGGATTTGGGAGTTTAATGGGTTTAGTTTTAGACATTGTTGCTTATCGAAAGCTTCGTGGGGGGCCAGAAGTTGCTTTGTTGATTACCTCGATTGGTTTTTATACCTTTATTGAAAATTTTTTAAAATTAATAGTATCTCCTCAGCCATACGCCTTTAAAACACCCGACTATTTTAATATTCTTTATCGAACGAAATATTTAACTTTTCGATCAATTGATCTATTTATTATTTTAGCTTCAATAGCCATTATGATTGCTTTTACGCTTTTTATCAAAAAAAGCAAGATGGGAATTGCGATGAGAGCTACTGCAGAAAATTTAGAAGTAGCTAATATGATGGGTATCGAAATTAACAAGGTCATCTCAGTTGCCTTTATTTTGGGTTCAGCCATTGCTGCATTTACCGGTTTTTTTTGGGGAGCAAAATACGGGCAAATCTCTTATGATATGGGATTTTTAACCGGTGTCAAAGCCTTTGTAGCGGTAGTAGTTGGAGGAGTTGGAAGTGTTCCTGGAGCTATGTTGGGAGGTTTTGTTTTGGGTGTGGCTGAGATTCTCTCGGTAGCATTGCTCCCCACCAGGTTTGCTGAATATCGGGATGGAATAGTTTTTGCCATTCTCATATTAGTTTTGTTGATACGTCCTTCCGGAATTATGGGCGAGAAGGAGGAAATAAGATTATGAACCAAAAACGAATTATTCCGGAATTTTGGTTCATTATAGGAGGTTGTCTCCTGTTCCTTGTTATCTTTATTCTTTCCCAAACCCTCAACCGCTATATTATTCATATTATCGTTTTAATGGGGATCTACTCAATCGCTACCGTGAGCCTTAATTTAACTAATGGTTATACTGGTTTATTTTCTCTTGGTCATGCTGCCTTTATGGCCATAGGTGCCTATACTTCAACTTTACTTGCCTTTCCGCTCCATTTAAGGGAATCATACGAACTACCACTTTTACCAACTTTTTTGGCAGGT
>JAGPGC010000033.1 GCA_018056205.1 Candidatus Atribacteria bacterium
CAACCCAATCAATATTACTTGGACTAATTCAAGGATTAACTGAATTTTTACCGGTTTCTTCATCTGCCCATCTTATTCTTCTCCGCCCTATTCTCGGCCTCGGGGATCCAGATTTATGGTTTGACGTTCTTCTCCACGGAGGTACACTATTTGCGGTTTTATTATTCATGATTCCTCAATATCATCGATTATGGAAAAAACCTTCGATCGTTTGGTATGTTATTTTAGCTACCATACCGGCTGGTATTTTTGGAATTCTTTTTGAATCAGATGTAGAAAATTATGTCAGAAATAACTATGAATTAATTTCGATTGTTTTAATTACTGTTGGATTTATTTTCTTCTTCATTAAAGAAAGAGGGAGCCGTTATTTAGAAGAGATGAATTGGAATTCAGCTCTTCTAATCGGTTTTTCTCAGGCACTGGCTCTAATCCCCGGTGTATCCCGCTCTGGGATCACTTTAATAGTTGCTCTTTTGCTTGGTTTTCGTCGAGAAGACGCAGTTTTCTTTTCATTCTTACTATCAATAACAACTATTGGAGGAGCCTTGGTTAAGGGTTTGATGGAAATAAGTTCGGCAGGGCTCTTTTCCTGGTCTACCGTTTTGCCGGGCTTTATAACCGCTTTTATTTCCGGTTTAATCGCCTGCTTATTGCTTTTGAGAATGGTTCAAAATAAAGAACTCAAGCCTTTTGGTTATTATCGAATAATATTTGGTGTAATATGCCTTATTTATTTTTTAACCTAAACTAAAACATGACCTCTTCTAAAAGAATTCGAATATTTTCTTTTAAGACTTCATCGATTCTTTTAAAAAGGTCATCGGAGAAATGATTAACTGGAAGCCAAATTTTTATTCTCCTATCCTCACAAACTACATTAATTTCTTTCGAAGCACCAGTTTCTTTTCCTATAGATTCGGAAAGATAGGTGCTCAAGGTTGGAAATGGAAAGAAACAAAGAGTTAATAAATCTTCAAGCTCATATTCCCAATAAATAAATACTGTTTCATGGTATCGATATGGAACCGGTTCAAGTTTTAATTTGATCATTATACTGCTCCAGAAATAAAGTATATTCCAAAACCAATTAAAAAAACTCCACAGACCGCAATAATACCCTTATATACTTTTTGAGAAAGAAATTTTCGACCGCGGTCAACCGCAAATGAAACTGAGCTATACCAAACTAAATCAGAAAGAATATGACCAATAAAAAACACTATTACTCCCCACAGTTTATATTTTGAAGCAGAAAGAATAAGAGCCATTCCTATGGTTGCCCACCACATAATCCAGTAGGGATTGGAAAGACTGGCTATGATTCCATGAAAAATAAGGCTTTTTCCGGGATCTTTTCCTCCCTTTTCTAAATCTATTTTAGCTTGGCGAATGCTCCGAATCATATCAATTCCTAAATAAACCAAAACCGCCCCACCTACTATACCAATTATCTTAAAAACTGTTTCATTTTGAAGTAGGGAGCCAAGACCAAGAACCAATCCAATTACCAAAGCCAATTCTAATATACCATGTCCTAAAACTGTGAGGGGACCAGCCTTGAAACCAGATTTTGAACTTCCTGATAATACTAAAGCAAACATCGGTCCTGGCATGAGAGCACCAGAAAAGCCTATTAAAAAAGCACTGCTAAAAATAGCAATCAACCCCAATGAACCGTCCACAAATCACCTCTTCTTCTTTGAAGATTATTAAATTTAATTTCAGTATAAGATTATTTAACTGTTCAGGTTTTTGTCTATTCAATTTCTCCTTTTAAGAGTTTTTCTTTAGACCAGGTAGCAGTGCCAATCACTCCTGCATCCATACCCAATTCGGTTTCGGTAAATTGAATAGTACTTACTGGAACCATATGTAAATTTTCTTTAAGACTGTTGGCGATACTTTCAAAGAGAAGCCGGCCAGCTTGAGCCACACCTCCGCCGATAATAATCATTTCAGGATTTACTACAACACAAGCCGAAGAAAGAGCTACTCCAATATAAAATCCTGATCTTTTTACGATATCTTGGGCTACTTCGTCTCCTGCGACCGCTGCATCAGCGATGATTTTTGGAGTGACCTGATTGAGGTCTCCCTTAATCATATCCCGAATCATAGTATCATTCTGTTGAACTAAAGAACGAAGAGCTTGAGAAACGATTGAAGGACCTGAAGCATAGGATTCGAGACATCCTCGGTTTCCACAACCACATTTAATACCACCCGGTTCTACAATAATATGACCAAGCTCTCCAGCACTCCCATCTTTACCAATGTATAAATTACCATCTATTACTACTCCTCCGCCAATGCCGGTTCCTATAGCCATAAGGATTAAACTCTTGACGTTTTTCCCTGCTCCAAAACGTTTTTCTGCCAAAGTTATTGCTCGAACATCATTAATAACTGCTACTGGGAGCGAAAGCTTTTCTTCTAACCATTCTTTTATTGGAATATGTTTCCATTTGTTTGGAAAGTTTGGTAAAAGTAAGCATATTCCACGATTCCAATCAATTAATCCAGGAATGCCTATACCAAGAGAATAAACCTTGTATTCTTTTGCTTCAGCTTCCATTTTTAAATGTTTAGCCTCAATAGCAATATCTTCAACCACATTTTCTGCTGGTCGCATTTACTGATTCGTTATCATTGAACGAACAACGATTGATCCTCGTTCGTCAATGACAGTAATTTTGGTGTTGGTTCCGCCGAGATCCACACCGATATAGGCTTTCTTAATCATTGATAAACCTCCATATTAAGCAAAAATCTATATTTCCCATCATATCCCAAAAAATTTTTTTAATTAGAAAGTATTTTAGATTATATATTCTTATAAATGAATACAATAAATAATAACTTAAAACTCAACGTTTACTATTCAGGTTTATTGATTGGCTAAAACTATTCCAAATCACTATATTTTTTCGATTTCCATAACTGACGAAGCCAACTCCGGATCATTTTTTCATAGCCCCGAATTGAAGGTTGATAATAAACCTTCCCTGAAAGTTCTGGTGGTAAAAACTCTTGTTCAATAAAAGCTCCAGGAAAATCATGGGCATATTTATATTCTTTTCCATAACCCGAATTTTTCATAAGTTGGGTAGGTGCATTCCTTAAATGGAGCGGGACCGGTAATGAACCATAATCACGCACATCGGCAGTTGCTCGGTGCAAAGCTTTATACGATGCATTACTTTTGGGAGCACTGGCTACATAGAGAGTAGCTTGCGACATTGACAACCTTCCTTCTGGTTCACCAAGGAAATCATATGCCTGTTGAGCCGCCACTGCAATTTGCAGTGCTCGAGGATCAGCATTTCCTACATCTTCAGAAGCACAGGCAATAAGTCGTCTAAAAATAGAATGGGGGTGCTCCCCAGCTTCCATCATGCGGCACATCCAGTAAATTGCTCCATCCGGGTCACTTCCTCGGAGGCTTTTATGATAAGCTGATAACATATTATAATGTTCTTCTCCACTTTTATCGTATAAAAAAGATTGTTTTTGAAGAATATCACCTACCATTGAGGTTGTAATTGGTAAATTTTGGCTTTGAGAAACATTAATTATGATTTCAATAAGATTCAAAGCTTGGCGAGCATCACCATCAGCTAATTCAGCGATACCTTCGAGCACTTCAGCTTCGATATCTAAATGAGGAAGGTTTAATCCCTTTTCACTTTCAATGGCTTTTTTCATTAGTTTTACTAAATCGGTATTGGGGATTTTTTTAAAAACAATTACTTGAGTTCGGGATAAAAGTGGTCCAATAACCTCAAATGATGGATTTTCGGTTGTTGATCCAATTAGCACCACAACTCCGGATTCCACATAGGGCAGTAAAACACTTTGCTGACCTTTGTGAAAACGATGAATTTCGTCAATAAAAAATACCGTTTTTTTTGATTCTGCCAAGTTTTTCTCAGCAATATTTATTGAATCTTTGATGTCTTTTACACCTGAAGCAACCGCACTGATGGATATAATTTTATAACCGCATTGTTCCGAAATTAGTAAAGCTGTCGAAGTTTTCCCCGAACCCGGCGGTCCCCAAAAAATCATGGAGGGAAGCACGCCGGTTTGAATAATCCGGTTTAGTATTCCATTCTTTCCAGTAAGATGTGGTTGCCCTACCACTTCTTCCAATTTTTGTGGTCGCATCCGATAAGCCAGGGGTTGAAAATTCAATTGAGGAAGATGAAAAAAGTATTCTTTTGGGTGACTCACTACATCCCTCTCATAGAAGGAGAAGGCTTTTTAGTTTAACTTGAAATATCGTTGTCATCTGAAAAAGTGAATTCTTCTCCTATAGAATTATAAAGAGATACACTTCTGGTGGGAAGTGAAGTAAAGGTTCTCAAAGCCGAATCAATTTCAATAATCCATTCGAACGTTTCGTCAGAGAATATTCCTAATTTATCTCCTAAAATTAGTTCCATGGTTTGAAAAAAGGAATAGCTTTTGTAAATAGTATTCAGCTCCTCGATAGAAATTTCATTTAATTGAGATAAATAGTGTTTGATTTCTTCTTGGACGGTATATTCTTCAACTGTCAAGTAAATTTTTTGCGGGCAATTCATAATCAATTGCTCAATAATTTCTGCTTTAAGGTCGTCAGATTTTCTCAAAAATATTTGTATATCGTTTAAAATTTCTTTCATAGTTTCAAAATATTCCTGCATTCAGATCATGTTCCTTTATCAGGTATTTTTAAAAATAATTTTCAATTAACACCAATTATAGTTAAAAATCAATTAGTATACCTATAACCAACAAAGTCTTTTATTATTTCTTACTCAGAGCCATTAATTTGTCTACTTCTTCTGGGAACGGAGCACCTTCCATTGGACCCTTTCTTGTTACAGCTAATGCTCCGACAGCATTAGCATAGCGAGCACTTTCTTTCAACGAACGTTTTTGAATGAGACTTACTAAAAAACCTGCATCAAAGCAATCTCCGGCGCCGGTTGGATCAATTTCTTCAACTTCAAAGGCGGGAACATTGTATTTTGATCCCTGTGCATATACTGTACTTCCTTGTGAACCTTTTTTAAGAACAACAATATCAGCTCCTTTTTCTAAAAGAGCTAAGGATGCTTCTTCAGGATTAATTTTGCCAGTAAGCATAGTTGCTTCTTCTCCCGAAGGAAAAATTATCGAGGCATTATCAATGATTGGTTGACAAAGCGTCCT
This sequence comes from Candidatus Atribacteria bacterium, assembly GCA_018056205.1. GTDB lineage: Bacteria > Atribacterota > Atribacteria > Atribacterales > Atribacteraceae > Atribacter. The sequence continues at coordinate 5,203 of JAGPGC010000033.1, forward strand.
GACCTTTTCAACACCTAATATTTCTGGTCTAATATTGGGATCAAAACTTATTTTCACTCCATTCTTTCTTGCGATTTCAATTGCAAAATAAATGGTTTCTTTCCAATCTTGATTTATAGAAACTGCTGAACCATTAATATGCAAAAAACGAGCTCCTTTAAAATAAGAACTTACAACACGACTTTTATCAATGATCCCACTAGCTGCATTACGAATATGATATAAGAATTTTCTTGAACCATCGGTGAAATAGGCTACAAATGCCACACCAGTTGTCGCATCGGGTTTGCTTTGAAAATAGGTTAGATCCACTCCATCCAAAAGAAGGCGGTCTTGTATAACTTTACCAAAGTCATCTTCACCGACCGTCCCAATATAGCCAACTTTTCCTCCAAGCCGTGCCGCACAATCAGCAAATATTGCTGGAGCACCGCTGGGATAAGGACCAATGAAAACTTCTGGTTTATCTAAACCAGCTCCAATTTTTTCTCTCATAATTTCTACTAAAGCTTCGCCCATGGATATTATTTCAGGCATTTTTTCTCCACCTCAAAAATAGATGTTTTAAATTAATTGTATTTCTTTTCGGCAATATAGCATAAACCATCAAATTGGGGAAGTAATCAACTTAGGTTATTTTTGTTTAAAAAAAACAATTTTTAGGTGACTCTATAATTTCCCAAAAAGTAGTAAAGAAAAATTAGCATTGAATGATAAATTGTCAGATTAATTCTACTATTTAGTGCGATGTAAGAATCCCATCAACCTTCTCGGTCATTCTGAGCGGTGCTTTACCGCGTAAGAATCCCATCTTTTAAATATTTTTTAAAAAAAAGTATAAAAATGAGACCCTCACGCCTTCGAAATACGAAACCTCAGGGTGACAGCAATGTCGTCGGATGAGATCCTCATGCTCTTAGCCCTGCATGAATTTTTCAGGGATATTTTTGAGCATTTAAATTATTCTTTTTTACGCCGTGGGCAGCTTAGCCTCAGGATTACGGCTTTGTCGTCAGATAAGATCTTCACACGAAAAAGCATTGCTCAGGATGAAGTTTTTAGAATATCAGTTATGGTCTCTATAACGTAATCAATATCTTGTTTGTTAACCACTCGGGAAGTAACTAATCTAATTAATGTTGGTCCTGCTTGAGTTACCAAGATTCCTTTTCCTTTGAGCCTTTCCAGAAAATCTTTTCCAGATATACCGGTATCATTAATATCAACTAATATAAAGTTGGTTTGAACCTGATTGAGATCAACTTTTATGCCAGGCAAACGAGAAATTCCCTCGGCCAAATGACCGGCATTAATGTGATCTTCTTTAAGAAGTTGAATATTTTCATCCCGAAGAGCAACTATCCCACAGGCTGCCAGCCAACCTGTTTGTCGCATTCCTCCTCCTAACATTTTTCGATATCTTTTGGCTTTTTGAATAAAATGTTGTGAACCAGCAAGGATTGAGCCAACTGGAGCACCGAGACCTTTAGACAACGAGACCATAACCGAATCCGTATAATTGGTTATTTTACTGGCCTCGATATTTAAAGCAACGGTTGCATTAAAAAGCCGAGCTCCGTCACAATGAACCGGAATACCCTTTTTTTGAGCTAAGTTATAAATAGCCTTTATTTTTTCTAAAGGTGGAATAATCCCTCCATAGCGATAATGAGTAATTTCGGTACAAATCAGACCAGTACGTGGATAATGAATGTCATCGGCACGAATTGCTGATTCAATAGCTGACACATCGGGAACACCGGAGCGGTCGGCTATTCCTCGAAACATCAAACCTCCCACCACTGCGCCTCCCCCAGTTTCTGACATCCGAAGATGGGCATTTTCTTCGCAGATCAATTCGTCACCACGGTTAGTATGGGAAAGAAGAGCAACTAAGTTTCCCATAGTTCCGCTGGGAACAAATATAGATTCTTCTTTTCCAAGAATTTCGGCGGCCAGTTCTTCCAATTGAACTTGGTTAGGATCCTCACCATAAACTGAATCACCTAATACCGCTTTAAAGGCTACATCCATCATAGTAGGCGTTGGAAGGGTAATGGTATCCCGTCTTAAATCTATGATTTTCATTTTTACACTCCAATTCCACTCAGTAAAAAAGTGTAAAATATTTAACAAAAAGAGTATAAAAGAAGAAATACTTTATTATAAAGATGCCATGATCCATGATCAATGTTAATAACAAAATGAAATATCTTAAAAAACATAGGAAACATTTAGAGAAATGGTATCTCCTGCTAAAGCGAACATTGATGTAGCCGGCCCACTTGATATGGAATAAGAAAAAGTTACCGTCCAGTTATCCTTTGGTTTATAGTCGGTTCCAATAACATTAATCATGCTACCATCTTCAAGACTGAGAATGGAATTTAAGAATGGATTCCATTTGTTATCGGAACTAGGTTTTTCTAATCGTAAGAAAAGATAAGATGATACGTCTTTCCCTTCTTCATAAGGAGTTCCTAATAAATAAATTAGATTATAATAGGTATTATCTTCAGCAGTATAATCAGCTCCAACACTGGCTTTCCAATAAATTTCATCGAATACATCAACATTGGTAAAATTGGTTGTCCCATCAGTATTATGGATAGTAATTTGATTGGTCCATTGTTCGGGAATAAACAAGGCAAAATCAGCCCGAAAAGTTACGCCGGCAATTCCAGGAATTTCTCCTTGAAACTCAGCGCCGAGAACACTTCTTTCTGGATAATCCATTTTGGTTTGAACCGAACTTGAACCATCAGAATTAAGAGTAACATCGGTTTGATAAGGGTAAGCTGAGAGATAATACCCTTTGAGAAAACTAAAAGCCGTATCAACACTTCCCACTTTACCACGAGCTCTAATGCCCCAGATAGGTTGGGTAAAACTAACTTCCGGCCTCTCTTTTTCTACTGCTATTTGCATAGTTTGGGGATTCACTCCTAATAGCGGAGCCAATTGATATCCCAAAAGCAAGTTTTCAACATAATCAGGGGTATAGTTTGGACGAAACTCTGGTTGATAAACTATCTCCATTGACCAGGTAGGATTCATGTACCATTCAACATTGAGAGCCAAAATTGGGATTTTTTCATCCAAAGCGCTACTACTGATTGATTGAGAAAAGGGACGGGGATTAATATTATCAATTGGGCTGAAAGCATCACTAGCTCCCCAGGTGAGATTAAGATAACCCACTTTGAAATCAATATCTTCTGATGGAGTAGCAATACCTTGAATATAGAGTTCATTAATTCGAATTGGGGAATAATTATTTTCAGATTGATATTTCAAAGTTGTATCAATCATTAAATAGTAGTTATTACTCAATGCTGGGTTGTAAGTTAATTGTAGAGAACTCCCATATTCAAAATTATTGGTATCTACAACATAACTCCCAAAAGCAGTTACTTCACCGTTAATATCGGCTGCTAAAGAACATGAAGCCACTATTAAAACACTAGCCATGATGAGGAAAAGATGTCGAATTTTCTTCATAACCAAGCACCTCAAAGTTTTGGACGTTGAATATTTTTTCTAGCACAGATTGAAAGAAATAAAGGAATAAACAAAACATTAACAGCCGCTTATAATAGAATTGTGGTTGTCAAATCTTCAAAGCTTCTCATTATACTTATCAGAGTAAACACCATAATATAGGAAATTGCTAAGGAAGAGTGAAATATTCCCGACTTGTACTGATAATAATATTATACAAAGTATTTTTGGGATTAAACACCAATCTCCAATTCCCCAAGGGTAAACGAAATAGATAGTATAATTAATTTTAGCCCCTTTTGTAATATTTGCCACTACTATAGGTATTTATTTTTTCCAAAGATTTTTATAACTTCCCAAGATTCGTAGGAATAACGTATGTTCTTCCAATAGTTTAATAGCTTTTTTATGTCGATCGTCAACGATATTTCCCTCCCAATCGGCGTAAAAAAGATATTCCCATGGTTTTCCTGGAATCGGACGGGATTCTAATTTGACAATAT
>JAGPGC010000034.1:0-525 GCA_018056205.1 Candidatus Atribacteria bacterium
ATTCGTATTGGTGAGGTCGAGAGGGTATAGAGACATTATCTAAGAACCAGTCATAAAGAGGCCGATGGTTTTCAAACTCAAGAGTGCAGATGGAGTGGGTGATTCCTTCGATTGCATCTTCATATCCGTGGGCAAAATCATAAAGAGGGTAAATACACCAATTATCACCAGCGTGATAATGTGGTTTTTTAAGAATTCGGTACATAACTGGATCACGCATATTGAGGTTGGAATGAGCCATATCAATTTTAGCCCGCAAAACGCATTCACCCTCTTCAAACTCACCATTTTTCATTTTTTCAAAAAGATACAGATTTTCCTCCACAGTACGATTCCGGTAGAGGGATTCTATTCCCGGCTGAGTGAGGGTGCCTCGAGTTTCTCGAATTTCATCGGCAGTTTGATGATCTACGTAAGCCTTGCCTTTGATGATAAGCTCCGTTGCCCATTCATAGAACTGCTGAAAATAATCCGAGGCATAACATAATCGATTCCATTTAAATCCTAACCATTCCACATCATGAA
>JAGPGC010000034.1:535-8855 GCA_018056205.1 Candidatus Atribacteria bacterium
TTTTTCATATTCCGGTTCTTCTTTTTCTGGATTGGTATCATCGAATCGAAGATTGCAGGTTCCATTAAATTTTTCAGCTAAACCAAAATTGAGGCAAATTGACTTAGCATGACCAATATGAAGATATCCATTTGGTTCGGGTGGAAAACGGGTTGCAATAGTTTTTACTCTTCCACTTTTTAAATCATCAATAATGATTTGTTCCAAAAAATTTGCCCCTTTTTCGGGAAGTTCCATATTCATGCAATCATTCGCCTCCAGTAATTATTAACTTTGGGTAGATTTTAATATAAAACGAATTCAAATTTGATATATTTTTCTCCTTCAATATTTATTATATCAAAAGGTACATAAAGTGAGAGTTCAGGTCATCTTAATTATTTATTTTAATTAACAAACGAATGGATGGCATTACTCGGGATGATTATACTTTTGTTATGATTAATAATTTAATTCACCATATTAAGTTTTCGAAAGTAAGCTTTTAACTCAAATGCTATTCCAGTAAAGTAATTATTCCTCCAATTCAATTTATGATTGTTTTAAGGTAACCCAAGATATATAATAAATAAAATTTAAAAAATTAAATATGACTTACTAAACAAAAGGAGGTGAAAAAAGAATCTAAATATTTGTATTCCTTTCAATAGAGTCATTAATTCAAGGAAATATTTTCAAAAAGGAGGGCAAATCATGAGAAAATATTTAATGGTGATAATTATAGGGGTTATGGTATTGGTGAGTTCAGTTGCTTTTGCTCAAGAGGATCCCTTGGCCTATTATAAAAAAGCCAAGATTAATTGGAGAGCCTACGAAGGAACCCAGCTAACCATTGGACTCAATAAGCATCCCTTTACTGAGTCATTACGTCCTCTCATTCCTCAATTTGAAGAACTAACTGGTATAAAAGTTGCTTATGTAATTCTACCTGAGGAAGAGTTTTTTGAAAAACTGCTAATTGACCTTAGCAGTGGTGGCGGAATTTTTGATGTTTATATGACGTCACCGATGTACGAATGGAGGTACCAATACGCTGGTTGGATTGAAGACCTCAACCCATTCTGGAATAACCCTGAATTAACCGATCAAGAGTGGTATGATCGCGGTGACTTCTATAATAAACCACTGCGAGCTAACATGTGGGATGGAACCATTGGTGGGGGGCTTGGACAGGGAAGATGGAACGCTATCCCAGTAATGGCTGAATTCTTCTGCCAGGTTTATCGAGAAGACCTCAGAGAAAAATGGGGTTTAACGGTTCCCACTAATTACCCTGATCTTCTTACAACATTAACAAAAGCAGCAGAAATGGGGAAACAAGAAAAACCTCCTGTATATGGAGTTGCTAACCGGGGTATCAAAAGTTGGTCAACAGTCCATTCAGGCTATTTTACTGCTTTTAGTACTTATGGACAAAAGGATTTAAACCCCGATCTAACCGCTGCAATTAACACCCCAGAAGCCAAAGAAATCACTCAAATTTGGGTGGATATACTGAAAAATGCTGGACCTCCGGGTTGGCCAAACTATACTTGGTACGACGCTAAACAAAATTATGCGGCTGGTCGGTTCTATGAAATAACTGATTGTGATTTCTTTGCTGCTACCTATGAAAATCCCGCTCAATCAGTAGTTGCCGGGAAAAATGGATATGCTCTTCCCGCGGCGGCTCCGGACGGTAATATTACCTCCAATATGTGGACTTGGGCACTGGGGATGAGTTCTTTTTCCAAGTATAAAGAAGCTGCCTGGCTGTTCATGCTCTGGGCGACCGCTCCTCAAACAATGCTTGATGGTACTTTGATATATGATAATTTTAACCCCACTCGAAAGTCAGTTTGGGAAAATCCAGCAGTTATTGAAAAAACTATGAAGTGGGGGACCGAACCCGGACAATATCGAAAAATTGTTGATGATATGTACAATAAGTATGGAGACATTCGTTGGACTCCGAATCCCGATGTTACCACCGTAGGTGATATCTGGGCGGAAGCTCTTCACGAAGCCTATGAAGGGAAGAAACCAGTTAGCCAGGCTTTAGATGATGCAGCAGCAAAAATAAATGAATTTATGACTAAATGGAAAAAGTAAAAAGAATTAACCCGGGTGGGGCTGAATCCCACCCGGTTTTAAAAGGAGGGCGAGGTTATTTGGTTAATCAGCCTGTAATTAAAGAAAGTTTTTGGAGCAGGAGAATGCCCTTGCTTCTTTTTTTGCCGGCTTTTATTATCACAGTAGGAATTTTAATTCCCTTTGGATATTCAGTAGTAATGTCTTTTACTGATTTTAATTTAACCTCTGGCTCCAGTAACTTTATTGGTTTTGGTAATTACTTAAAAATGGCTAAAGATTCAGAATTTTGGAATTCATTAAAAGTTACTCTCTTATTCACTTTAGGGGCGGTTATAATTGAGGTAGGTATTGGATTTATAGCGGCTTATCTTTTAAATTTAGGCTTATCGGGTCAAAAAATATGGCGAACCTTGTTTTTATTACCAGTTATGCTTCCACCTACCGTTGCTGCAATTATGTGGAAACTAATGATGGCACCCATTCAAGGAGTTTTTAACTATCTCCTCCAATTAGTTGGACTACCACCTTTGGAATGGTTAGGATCATCTTCTACTGCATTATTATCGGTGATATTAATCGACGCTTATGTTTTTATTCCATTTGTTGGAATGATTTTCTTAGCAGGTGTTCAAAACCTTCCCAAAGAACCTTATGAAGCAGCTGCTGTTGACGGAGTTTCAAGCTGGTTTACCTTCAGAAAGTTAACAATTCCTCTTTTAAAACCAGTTATATTAATTGTTTTGTTATTTAGAATTATGGACTGTTTGAAGCATTTTGACATCATTTATGCAGCAACCAAAGGAGGACCAGCCAGTGCCACCATGACCCTTTCAGTGCAAGCGTACTATCACAGTTTTAGATGGACTAACATGGGGTATTCTTTTGCTCATCTTGTAGTGTTATGGGCGATTGTATATATTTTGAGTTATTTGTTAGTGGAGAGATGGAAAAAGGCGGTTCGTGAAGTACATGGAGGTTGAGTAAAAATATGTTTTGGAGGTCTTGACAATGGGAAACGAAAAATTAACCCTGGGAAAAGTTTTATCCGTCATTGGATTGGTTCTCATCATGTCCTGGACCATTTTTCCTCTCTATTGGGTATTTAATATGTCAATTCAAACACCTATTGACGTTATTTCTTATCCACCAAAATTTTACTTTGATGCCACTCTCGAGAACTATTCAGTGGTTTTAATAGGGAAAGCCTGGTTAGGAAAGTATGAAACCGTTCAAACTGATTTTCCCCGCTATTATTTAAACAGTTTAATTGTTTGTTCGGGAGCAATAGCAATCAGTATGTTGTTGGGAATTCCTGCTGCCTATTCCCTGGCTCGTTTTGCTTTTAGGGGAAAGGAAAATTTTGCCTTTACTCTTTTGAGTTTCCGTTTTGCCCCTGGTTTGATTGTCATTATTCCCCTTTTTGTTATTTTTAGGAGACTAGGGCTATACGGAACTTATTACGGAATGATGTTGGCCTATCAACTCATTACTCTTCCTTTTTCGGTTTGGCTAATGAGAGGTTTTTTTGAAGATATACCTATCGAATTAGAGCAAGCTGCTCGAATTGATGGCTATAGTTGGTGGGGAGTGTTCCGAAAAGTAAATCTTCCACTAGTAGCTCCCGGAATAGCTGCTACTGCTATTCTTTCATTCATTTTCGCATGGAACGAATTTTTATTCGGATATGTTTTATCATCGGATATTACTCGACCGGTTACTCCCTCGTTAATGGGTTTTATTTCTTATGAACAGGTATTATGGGGTCAAATGGCAGCTGCAGCGATCATTACTCTATTGCCATCGGTTATTTTAGCTATTTTTATTCAAAAGTATTTAGTACGGGGATTAACTTTTGGTGCAGTAAAAGGATAGTGCACGAAGGGGGGGTAATTGTGGCTGAGATAGAATTGCGGAAGGTAGTTAAAAAGTATGGGGAATTAACCGCGGTAAATGATCTTACTTTTAAGGGAAAAGAAAATGAATTATTAGTTTTATTAGGAAGCCCAGGTGCCGGGAAAAGTTCTACTTTAAAGATGATTGCCGGCGTAGAAAGTGTTACTTCTGGAGAAGTAATCATGAATGGGCAAGTAATTAATCGATTTGATCCTTCTGAAAGAGACATGGCAATGGCTTTTGAGACTTATGCTCTTTATCCCCATTTATCAGTTTTTGAAAATATAGCTTTTCCTCTACGTTCTCCAAAGAGAGCTCGGCAGTTTTCAGAAGAAGATATTAAAAAGAAAGTTCGGGAAGTTACCGAATTTTTAGAAATAGAAATGTTATTAGAGAGGAAACCAAAAGAATTAAGTGGTGGTCAGCGCCAAAGAGTGAGCCTCGCTAGGTGCTTAATTCGAACTCCTCAACTTTATCTATTTGACGAACCTATTGCTCATCTTGATGCTAAACTTCGGCATCGGTTACGAAGAGAACTCAAAAAATGGCAACAGACCAAGAAAATTACCACTATTTATACGACGACTGATTATTTAGAGGCATTTTCGATGGGGGATCGAATCGTCATATTAAATCGAGGAGTTTTATTACAAATAGGGAAATGGGAAGAAATTTATAATAGACCGACCCATTTAACTATTGGAACCATTATTAGTGATCCCCATATGAATACTTTCTTAGGTGAAGTTATTTCGGTTGGAGATCAAATATCTATTAAGGTCAAAGATATCGTTTTTGATATAACTCCAGAAATACAAAATCAAATCAAGAAATCCAGCATAAAAGAAGTAATATTAGGAATATTTCCCAGTAAAATTCAAGCTGTGGATCGACTGGAAAATAAAAATGTTATAGAAAATAATTATGTTGAAGGCGTAGTGGAATTTATAGAATCTCGTGGATCAAGACGAATTGTTTTTTTAAAAACGCCATATAGTCTAACCTTTACTCTGCAACTCCCTTTAGAGCGTCCAATTCGAATTGGGGAGAAAATAAGGTGTTTATTTGACAAAAAGGATATTCAAATATTTGATAAAGATACTAAAAAGAATATTATGCTCTTATAGGGGAAGGGGGTGGTGTAAATTGGCTGAGGTACGAGTTGAAAATGTATGGAAATTTTATAGAGAAGAAGCCGGTCTTGAAAATAGAGTAGAAGCGGTAAGAAATGCTAGCTTTACTTGTAAAGATCAAGAATTTTTATGTCTATTGGGTCCTTCCGGCTGTGGGAAAACTAGTACTTTAAGAATGATAGCTGGTTTGGAAAAAATATCTAAAGGTGATATTTTTATTGGCAACCAAAGGGTAAACAACTTACTACCAAAAGATCGTAAAATTGCTATGTCTTTTGAATCTTATGCCCTTTATCCACCTTTAACTGTTTATGACAACATTGCTTTCCCCCTTCAGGCAAGAAAATATCCCGAAAGTAAAATAAAAGAGAAAATAAAAATGGTAACTGATTTATTGGATATTGGCGATATCCTCTCTTTTCGACCAGCTAAATTGAGTGGAGGCGAACAACAGCGAGTATCTTTAGCACGGGCCTTAGTCAGAGAAGACGCATTAATAACTCTTATGGATGAACCCATATCACATCTTGATGCTCAATTGAAGGCTAAAATGAGAATAGACCTCAAGCGGTTTCAAAGAGAAAAGAGACTCACAGTTATTTATGTAACCCACGATCAACTGGAAGCACTGAGTATGGCTGACAAAGTTGTGGTAATGAATCTGGGTGAAATTCAACAAATTGGCACACCTGATGAGCTCTACCAACAACCAGCCAATCTTTTTGTTGCTGGATTTATCGGAGAACCACCAATGAACTTTCTTCCCTGTTCTTATATTGAAGAAGGTGGTTTATTCTATTTAAAATTTTTTCAATTTCAGTTTGAAGTTGATTTTGAATTAGCTCGTCTTATCCAAGCTGAAAATGGTACCGACCAAAAGTGGTTGATCGGTATTCGTCCAGGAGATATTGTTATTGGAAGAGAAATGGAAAAAAGTTATTGTCTTGAAGGTCGAATTTATAGCATTGAACCATTAGGAGAGACATCAATTGTCTTAGTGGATGTTGAAAATCAAAAGGTATTTGTTGAAGTTCCTGGGTTACCGTTAGAAAAAGAAGGAGACTTCGTGAAAATTTATTTCAACAAAGCTAAATCTCATGTTTTTAACCAATCAAAGGGGAAAGCGATACGAATTTAATGGAGGTGATTAATTATGCCCTATGATGAGAAAATAAACGATCTTCCTAAAAAAATGAAAGCAGTAGTTGCTTATAAGCCTGGAGATTACCGACTGGAAATTATTCCACTTCCTGAAATTGATGATGAAGAAGTACTTTTAAAGGTTGGTGGATGTGGAATCTGTGCCGGTGATGTGAAAGGTTATCATGGAGCTCCTTCATTCTGGGGCGGAGAAGGCCAGCCAGCCTGGATTAAAGCACCCTTTATACCAGGTCACGAGTTTTATGGCCAGGTGGTAGCCTTGGGAAAAGGTGCCAGGGAAAAATATGGATTATCTTTAGGTGATTGGGCAGTATCTGAACAAATTGTTCCTTGCGGAAAGTGTCGTTTTTGTTTAGATGGAAAATATTGGATGTGTGAAGTGCATAATATTTATGGTTTTCAGGGAAAGGTTGCCGATGGTGCTTACGCTGAATTTGTTAGACTTCCTAAAACTGCACGTAATCATAAATTACCGAATGACTTTCCATTTCACATGGCTCCCTATATTGAGCCATTAGGTTGTGCTATCCATGCTGTAGAAAGAGGGGATATTCAATTCAATGATGTAGTGGTGATTGCTGGTTTGGGAGCACTCGGTTTAGGAATGGTACAAGCTGCCCGGTTGAAAAATCCCAAATTGCTCATCGCCATTGATATTAAAGATAATCGAAATAAACTCGCTCTGGAATATGGAGCTGATCTGGTGTTAAATCCTAAAAACGAAGATGTTATATCTAAGGTCAAAACCTTAACCAATGGATATGGATGTGATGTCTATATCCAAGCTAGTGGTCATCCAACCGGGGTTATTCAAGGTCTCCAAATGATACGAAAATTAGGGAGATACGTCGAATTTAGCGTTTATAATGACCCGACCACCGTGGATTGGAGTATAATTGGCGATCGGAAAGAACTCGATTTAAGGGGAGCTCATTTAAGTCCCAATACCTACGAATCAGCCATTCGATTTGTTTATAATGGAAAAATTAAACCAGAAAAAGTAATCACCCATGAGATTCCCTTAGAAGACTTTAAAAAAGGATTTGAAATGGTCGAAAAAGGAGAAGAATCAATAAAAGTTGTTCTTATCCCATAAAATATTTCTCAATTTTTGACTTAAAGAACACTGGGTGAAACACTCCAGTGTTCTTTTTTTGTTTTTAGGAGTTAACATCAATTAATTTCACTTTTCTCGAGTAGGTAAGAAAAATTTAAATTTTTAATATATCAATAGAAGCATTTAAATTATCCAATTCTATTATTTTTTTCCAACTCATGACTCATGATTTTAATGATTAGATCCTTGTGTTAATTAGAAAACACCAAATGACAAAAAAATACACTTTGTTAGCCATCAAGCTCTTCCTTTAGCAAAAGGAGATGAAGTGAAATTTGCATGAAAACTTTTTTGTTTAATAATGGAGGCATTTGACCTCTTGCAGTAATTTTTGGTTAAGTTTACCATAAGGTAAGTTTTGAATGAATATTTATACCTTAGAGGAGAGATTAAAAAAATGAGTATAACTCTGAGCTTTTATACTGGTGGAGGAGTTGATGGGATCGGAGGAAATAAAATTTTACTTGAAACCAGTGAAACTGCCTTATTCCTCGATTTCGGAAAAAGCTTTGGAGAAGAGAAGAAATACTTTGATGAATTTCTCAAACCCCGAGGTCTCAATGGCTTAGGTGATCTCTTGGCTTTCGATCTCATCCCACCGCTGCGGGGAATTTATCGAGAGGACTTAGAGATACCAACTCAAAATTGGTGGGAAAAATTAACCAGCCATCCGGCTTATAAAGACCTCGTCATCCATGGGGTTCTCTTAAGTCATGCCCACTTGGATCACTCCGGTTATCTTTCTCTTCTATCCCCGGATATCCCCGTCTACACCGGCCTTACCAGCGCTTTAATTTCCAAAGCCATACAAGACTGTGGGATATCCGATTTTCTTTCAGAAATCGTCTATGCCAAACCGAAAGTTTGTATGGAAGAAGGTTGGATTTGCACGGAAAAAACCTATTCACTCCCTTCTCAACAAAGACCTTTCTATGTCTTTACC
>JAGPGC010000035.1 GCA_018056205.1 Candidatus Atribacteria bacterium
TGTGGCTTTTAGCCGAACCAGATGAGGATGAAAACCCAATAACAGACCATATATGATGGGCGAACACTTAGGTTCGCCCCTACGGTTTCCTCACCTTGAATTTGGTCTATTATTTGATTTATTCATCAATTTTATATTGGTAGGGGTAGACCTGTGTGTCTACCCAATTTGCTACCTTAAATTGATTTACAGGAAAGAATAAAAATAACCCACCAAAGCCAAATATTTAAGGGAATAAATAAAGAAAAAGGCGTCCCGCAGGACGCCCTAAGAGAGCCTTTTAGAAGTTAAATTGATCAACATTGCTGGCGTCAAAAACCTTGGGAGGACCAAGCACTAACATCTTGTCTTTGGCAAGGTATACCGGCTTGGTTTCGATGCCTGGTACATCATATTCTTTACCGTCCTCGAAAGTATTTTTATCCAGAAGGTATTTTGCCGCCCAAACAGTTAAATACCCCAAATCAACTGGGTTCCAAAGAACAAAGGATTTAACCGCGCCACTTTTCACATATTTCGACATCATTGAAGGAACTGAGATGCCTGTAGCAAATATTTGGCCAATTTTACCAGCCTGTTCGACAGCTTCAGCAACACCAGGCGCTGATGTGCTGCATTGGCCTAATACTCCTTTTAAGTTGGGGAAAGCATTAATCAAGTCAAGCGTGACATTGATAGCCATTTGAACATCTTCTTCTGCATAACGAATAGTTACTAATTTCATTTTGGGATACTCAGCTAATTTTTGCAGTTCATAGAGTATCCAAGTATTCAGGTTCCAGGCAGTAGGTCCACAGGAAACGATGGCAAACTCTCCTTCGTAATTCATGGCTTTAGCTAATTCTTCTAAGGTGGTGTAACCAATTGCATCTTGAAGAGCCTGGTTTACAAAGACCTCTCTTACCTCCTGAGCACCATCGGTATCACTGGTCAAAACAACTATGCCTTTTTCTTGAGCTTTTTTAAGGACTGGAGTAATTGCGGCTGGATCATTAGGAGCAACAGCAATGGCATCTACTCCCTGGGTTATGAGATTGTCTACAATTTCGCTTTGTTTGGCAACATCAGCAGTAACCGGACCGGTATAAATAAATTCCACATCCAAGTCTACAGCTGCCTTTTTCCCACCCTCTTCCATAGCGTTAAAATAAGGAATTCCAATAAGTTTGGGAACGAAAGCTATTTTGTACTTGGCTTCAGCGATGGTTGGGACCAAAAGAACTGCTACCACCAACAACGCCATTACTACTAAAATATAGGTTTTTTTCATTTGTACCCCTCCAAAATAATAATGTATTTTAAAACCTAGTTAAATATTAACTATTTGTACTAAAAAATTCAAGTTTTTTTGATAGATAGACATTGATAAAAAGATTGAAAAAAAATAATGAAAGGATAACCTTCGAAGATACCTGAAGGCCCAACCTGTAAATACCGTGACGAGTGAGTCATTAGTCGGGAGTCAGGAGTCGAGGGAATTGGCGAAAAACGCCTAGTGAGAGGCTAATTTCCCTCTAAGGAGGGGCTGGAGATGCCAAACAGCATAAGGACTTATAAATATTATTCGAAATAAGTGAGAAAATTAGAGGTAAGCCGTTTTATGAGTAATAGACTGGTTAAATTCTCATCAGATTCACAAAACAGGAATCGCTCTATGAAGCAGTGGCGCGCCCGGAGGGATTCGAACCCCCAACCGACAGATCCGTAGTCTGTTGCTCTATCCAATTGGGCCACGGGCGCACTAAAAAATAACGTAGTATTATTTTACGGAGTTATTTAGAACTCGTCAAGGTAGGTATAATTGGAAAGGCCGAGAAGATTATATTAATTCATTGAATTGAACTCTAAAAATTAGTTAAAAAAGTGTATAATTATATTTAGGAGGTGAGAGGTTGAAAAAAGCCGTATTCATAATTGTTTCAATTTTTTTGGTATTGTCTTTACCAGGTTGGGCAGAAGATATTCAGGATGAAATCGCTCGGATAGCTTCAGCCCTGAAAGGCGAATATACCTTGGGCAAATCTGTAGTTGTTGGGGATTTGACCATTATTCCCGTGGTAAAAACCAGTGTTTTATCATTAGGTGGTGATAAAAATTCAGTTTTTCAACTGATATTTGGTGGAATAAGCCTTGAGCCAGTCGCTTTAGTAGTGATAAAAGATGGAGTATTACAGGTTTTTAATGTTGGCCAACCCGACACTGCTGTTGGTGAGATGTTAGAAAAAGCTGTACCAGAATTAAAATCACCAGAACAGGTTCTGTCTGAAAGTGCTAAGCAGGAATTAATTGATAAAGGGAAAGAAAGTCTAAAAAACCAAGATTTTGAAAAAGCGAAACAAATTTTCGAAGATCTACTACAAAAGAGCCCCGAGCTTGCTGACGTTCATGCTCTCTTAGGGCAAACCTTAGGAGAACTTGCTCAGTCAACAGCCGACCTCAATCAAAAAATCCAATATGGTATGGAAGCCTTTCGGGAGTTTGCTCGTGCCTTAGAAATTGAGCCAGACAATCCTTATGCTTTGGTGGCAAGAGGATATGCTCGGTTGATTGTCCCTCCTCCTTTGGGTGGAGCTGATATGGCAATTGAAGATTTTAATCTGGTAATCAATAAACACCCGGAATTTGTTGATGCTTACCTTGGTTTAGCTGAAGCATATGTTAGAAAAGGAGAAAAAGAGAAAGCTAAAGAATATTTTAATAAGGTCCTCGAGCTCAATCCTGGAAATAGTAAAGCTATCGAGGGATTGTCAAGGTTAAGTGAGTAAACAACTTTTTATCTTTATAGAAAAAGCCGTGGTATAGCGTTAGTTCGTTAATAAAATAGTTTTTTTAAAAAGTTAAAGTGAAAAAGTGATCCTTTTCATGATGTAAAAAAGGATATTTTCAAATTATTATTTGAAAGTTATATGGAGGCGATAAATATGAAAAAAGCTTTGTTAGTGAGTTTAATTGGTACACTCATTTTAGCGTTGGGAAGTTGGGGGTGGTCGCAAGAAAGTGCATCAACCGACATCGTTACTTTAATGGATGCAGTATTATCAAAAATGACCCAAATGGTTCAACCCAACACTCTTATTGGAGCGCCGATTCAAGTAGGGAACGTGACTGTGGTACCGGTAATTAAGGTTGATGTTGGATTTGGTGGTGGAGGAGGTCTTGGTATACCGGCCGGACAGCCTTCAGGAGGGGGAACTGGTGGAGGCATTACTATGGAACCAGTTTCCTTCTTGGTTATTCAAGAAGGGAAAGTAACCTTACTTTCAGCTACCACTCCAGTTTCACCTTGGAAGGATATCATTGAATCACTCATTCCAATAATAATGCAAAGCGTGCAAGGAATGTCAGGAATGCCAATGGAAATGCCTAATTATCAATATGAAACCACCGAAGAACCAATAAGTAGTCCAAAACCAGAAGAATAGAATAATTGGTTAAAATTTAAAGACTTAGAGTAATTATTATGGCGGGTATCCTTTACCCGCCATACTTTTTTCTATGAAAACTTAACTGATTGGAAAAATGAAAAGTGCAAGGGAATTATGATTTTTATTTAGCATTTTTGCTACCCTCTTACTTATTAATCAACATACTTTTGATACTGTCAAACTTTTCCAGATTAGGAGTATAAATTCAAATATGAATTTTGCCTATACAAAAAAGGTTTTTTCTTCAGGTTTGAAGGTGGTTTTCCGTCAAATGAATTCTCCTTTGGTAGCAGTTAACCTTTGGGCAAGAGTGGGAGTCAAAGATGAAGAACCAATAAAGGTTGGGATTTCTCACTTTTTTGAGCATATGGTTTTTAAGGGTACCAAGAACTACCCAGGTTTTGAATTACCAAGGCAGGTTCAAGCCATTGGCGGCAGCATGAATGCTGGTACTTCTTTAGATACTACCGATTTTTATATCGTTGTTCCAACTGAACATTGGGAAAAGTCTTTAGATTTAATAACCGAATTAGTTCTCAATCCTCTTTTTGATCCAATTGAAATTGAACGAGAGAAAAACGTAATCATTCATGAAATACATTTAGATGAAGATGATCCAGAAGAAAAAATAACCACTACTCTTTATCAAGAAGTTTTTTCAGGAACTCCCTATGAACGCTCGATATTGGGAGCCCAAGACACTATCACTCAATTGCAAAGGGAAGACTTTTTTCATCACCAAAAAACCTTTTATCACCCCGCAAATCTTACCATGGTAGTCTGTGGTAAAGTACCGGAAGATCAGTTATATGAAAAAATTGATCAGTATTTTAAAAATTGGGGGGAACCATTAAATAACTCATTTAATCTTTTCCCCGCTTTTCCCAAAGCGCAAAAGAAAAGAATCGAAATTGGCATGGATGTACACTATCATTATGGTATTATTGGATTTTTGGGGCCAGGAATTAAACAAGAGGATTTTTATCTACTCAAATTTTTATCGATTATTCTTGGAGATGGAATCGACTCGCGTCTAAATGCCCGCTTGAGGGAAAAAGAACAATTAGTTGATTCAATTCATACCAATTGTTCCGGTTATCAAGAATCGGGGATTTTTAGCATTATTTATACTTTTGACCAGAGCGATCCTCAAAAAATTGAGGATATAATCCAGGAAGAATTCGAAAATTTATTGAATCATCCCCCTCAAGAAGTTGAAATGAATCGGGCAAAAAACCTTTTGTTAAGCGGTTTTTATCATTCTATTGAAACTACATTAGGAAGTGCCGAGCTTTTGGGACGTTTAGATACCATTGATACTATTGATGTCATTTTTCGGTATTTGAGGAATATCCAAAATATTCGAATCGATCATATAAATGAAGTTTTAAGAAAATATCTTGATTTTAATTATGTTAAATGTGTTATTATCTATCCGAAAAATACCGTGACAAGGGATGAGTAATAAAAAGCCGAGCGGGTGAGCGGTTTATCAAGAGGAATATTGATGAATGAGTTCTATCATGCTGTAGAAAAAGTAAACTTAAAAAATGGTTTAACCCTTTTGCTTCTTTCCATTCCCGGTTCATTGCTATGTTCAATTCATCTCTGTCTGGCTATGGGGAATTTATTCGAGGACCAAAAAGAAAGGGGTCTTTCAGCTCTTTTACAAGAAGCAATCTTGAAAGGAACTCAAACCAAGGATGCGATTACTTTTAACCGAGAAATTGAATCGCTTGGGGCATCGATAGAAAGCTCATCGAACAGTTTTGTTGGGAGAATTGCTATTGAAGGACCTAACGAACAAATATTTTCTATTCTTCCCTTTTTTTTCGAGTTGGTTAAAAGCCCAGCCTTAAGAGCGGATGAAATTGAAAAAGAAAAAAGATTTTTAATAGAACAATTGGCTGCTCTTGATGACGATCCCCTCCAAGCTGCTCTCCTCCGTTTTAAAAAAGGATTTTATGGTACTCACCCTTATGGGGCATCAACTCTTGGTGAACCTGATTGCTTGGAATCATTTACCGAAAAAGAAGTGTTCGATTGGTACCGTCATAAATATGTTCCAAATAATATGGTTATTGCGGTGGTTGGTGATTTTGACCTCAATAGAATGAAGGATATTTTTTTACATCAAATGGGAGATCTTATTCCTCAAAAAGTTAGATCTTTCCAGCAAGACAGTTTTTATCCAATGTCGCTTCGAATTGTTGAACAAAAAGATATTCAAGAGAGTTGGATGGTGTTTGGTTATCGGGCACCATCTCTTTTTAAAGTTAGGGAAAGTGTGGCTTATGAGATTTTATCAAACTGCTTAGGTGGAGGTATGTTTTCTCGGCTTTTTTTAAAGATACGTGAAGAATTAGGGTTGAGCTATCAGGTTGGGGCAATTTATGTTCCCTTTATTGGACCTTCATTTATTTGTGCTTATGCTAATTTTTCTTTTCCTTATTTTGAAAAGATTGTTCAGATTTTTCGTGAGGAATTTCACAATTTAGTTCAAATGAATAAAAATGAATTTGAAGAAACTAAAAATTATATACTTGGTAGGTATTTAGGTAGATTTGAAACCGTATATTCGATTTCTTCAATAATAGCTTTTTATGAAAGAATTGGTTTGGGTTGGGATTTTCCCTTTAAATATCAAGATTTAATCCTGAGCATGTCTCTTGAAGAATCTTTAAATATTTATAATAAGTACAAAGGTGAGGGAGAAACTTTAGGGGCAGTGGTTCCCTCCCATTAAAAAATAATTTAAAATTTTTAGAAAAAGCTCTTGACATTCTTTAAAATAATTATATAATGCTTTTTGGAATTCGGCAAAGAAAAATAAAAAAGAATTTAAATAACTAAAAATATAAAGAATCTTTCCCCTCCTTGCACTTATGGGGAGTTGGACGCTAGTCCAACTCCCCATAAGTGTTTTATAGGACTTTTTTCGCCAACATTATTGTTATTCACCTTAGAGTTTGTTATAATCCATGTTTGTCGGGGCGTAGCGCAGTTTGGTTCAGCGCACCTGCCTTGGGCGCAGGGGGTCGGAGGTTCAAATCCTCTCGCCCCGACCAGTTTTAAAAAACAGCGATTAGTGTTGAGTGAATAGTGATCCGACTAAAATACTATCCTACTAACCAAAAACGGCTTATTTTAATTCTTTCAAAACATAATCAGTACTTCCTAAGCCGATTGACTGAGCATATTCAATCTGAGTGCGCCAATTAGCTAACGGATGCACATCCAAAAATTTATCTTGACCAGCCTGATAAGCATGGCTAAGCGATGAATCCGGAAGTCCGATTGAACGATTAATAAGATCAGCCGAAGCTAAATCAATAGCAACCAGATCGTGACTTCCCAAAATACCGAGGTCGGGTACCAGGCTGGCATCGTGCCAATTACTACAATCACAATCAGGACTAATATTGGTTAAAAAATTAATAAAAAGACATTTAGTCATCTTGTCCTTTAGAACTCCCAAGGCATGTTCTGCCATCCTTTCTTGTAAAAGAGATGCTGAAGATGACCAAGAAATAGCAATGGCACCAGTTGGACAATAAACAACACATTCAGCACACCCGATACAAAGGTCTTTTTGAACCTTTGCTTTATGGTTTTTATCAAGAGAAAGAGCCTGGGTGGGACAGTGATTGACACACCTTCCGCAACCAGTGCATTTTCCTGGATCAGGATGAGGAATGAAAGTTTCCCCATGCTGCATCTGTTTTCCAGAACGAGCAACACAACCCATTCCGATGTTTTTGATTGATCCGCCTAATCCAGCT
This sequence comes from Candidatus Atribacteria bacterium, assembly GCA_018056205.1. Classification (GTDB taxonomy): domain Bacteria; phylum Atribacterota; class Atribacteria; order Atribacterales; family Atribacteraceae; genus Atribacter. The sequence continues at coordinate 7,208 of JAGPGC010000035.1, forward strand.
TCGACATGCCCTTTTACATGGGTAACAACTACTAAAAAATCGGCTTCATGAATCGCCGAGGCAATTTTCACTTTTTTAAAGTGTTTTTGGTTAATTTCGATTTCAAAAAAATCACTACCACGAAGGCCATCGGCGATAATAAGCGGAGCTGGTACAGTGGCATAATGAAATCCATGAAAAGTTGCAGTTTCAAGATGGTCGACAGCATTATGTCGAAAACCCTTATAGAGAGTATTAGTATCGGTGAGGAAGGGTTTCCCTCCTCTTTCTTTAATTTCTTCAACAATATAACGCAAAAAAACTGGCTGAATGAAACCGTGGTTTCCTCTTTCTCCAAAATGGAGCTTGACGGCAACCAAATCGTTAGGTTTCAAACGTTTATCAAGGAGCTGACCAGTCATTTTTTTGACTTTTTGAAGTACTGAACTTCTTTCATTATTAGCTCTTAAACTAACCAATAGAACTGGGGACGACATTTGAGCACCTCCAAATATGAAGCAATAATCATAACTTTTTCAGTATAGCAGAAGATAATTAGATAAAAAAACATTTTCAATTTTTTAACTTCTTACCCGCTTATTTCTCAATGTGATAGAATAAAAAAGGAGTGAATTAGTTAAAGCAACCACTTTACTTGATGAAGAAAATCTCTGGGTTAAGAGCTGAAATATCGGTTAGAATAAGCAAGAAAAAGGAGAAACGTAGATGTTTACCGAAATTAGCTTACAATCAAGAAAACGGGAAGAGCTTATTCCTATAACAAGATTATTAAGTGAAACAATAAAAGCTTCGGGAACAAAAAATGGTATTGCGGTTATTCAAGTTCCTCATACCACCGCAGGAATAACTATCAATGAAAGTGCTGATCCCGCTGTAGTGAGGGATATTGTAAGGATGCTTGATACTATGGTTCCCGACCGTTTTGATTATTTACATCAAGAAGGAAATTCTCCAGCTCATATCAAAGCCTCGTTAATGGGGACTTCGGTGCTGGTTATAATTAAGGAGGGTGAATTAATGCTTGGAACTTGGCAAGGAATTTTTTTCTGTGAATTTGATGGACCACGTTCTCGGAAAATTTGGGTGAAAATAATATGACTGTACGCAAGACTACACCCAATAAAAGCTTGAAATTATTGAATAATGCGCGGGGACAATTAGAGGCTGTTATTCAGCTTATCCATGACGATGCTGCCCATGTCGATATTTTAAAACAAATATTAGCTACGATTTCTCTACTTCGGCGTTCTCATACAGAAATTTTAAAAAAATACTTAGAAGAATGTCTTGACGAAGATAATCCCAAGGGGAATGGGGAAAATCGAACAAAAGCCTTGGCAGAAATCATGAGGTATATGGAAAAGAATTTTTAAAATAAACAACATATATAAATTAATAATAGATATTTATATGGCAAAGAATTAATATTAGACCTGCTATTATAAAAAAGTAAAAAATAAATAACTCTATAAAGCCTCTATTATTTTATATAAATATTTTATATAATTATTGACAAAATCAAAAGCCGAGTGTATTATATAAATATAATTAATTGTTTTATATATATATGAGG
>JAGPGC010000036.1 GCA_018056205.1 Candidatus Atribacteria bacterium
GAAAGAATACCGATAAAAGTTGGTCTAAGAAATGATGAATTTTTTGAAATTTTAGCAGGTCTTGGAAAAGATAAAGAGGTAATGATTCCTTCCATTAATATCAAATCAACTCAATCCAATCAGGGTCCGATGGGAATGGGTGGGCCACCTCCCGGAATGTAAGAATAAATATTACCTACAGGAGAATATCATGAACGAAAAATCCAATATACCGGTTATTGATGTTAGACAATTAGGAAAAATCTACTTTTTGGAAACAATTCAGGTTCAAGGCTTAAACAGTGTTACCTTTCAGATTTATCCTGGTGACTTTGTCTCAATCATGGGTCCATCTGGTTCTGGAAAGTCAACTCTGATGAATATTTTAGGATGTCTCGATACCCCGACCAGTGGTCAATATTTTCTTGACCAAGAAGAGGTATCCAACCTCAAAGAAAATCAATTGGCTTTGATCCGTAATCAGAAAATCGGTTTTGTTTTTCAGAGTTTTAATCTTTTACCAAAATTGAATGCTTTCCAAAATGTGGAGCTACCCCTGATTTATGCTGGTATCCCAAAAAACCAACGATGTGAGATTGTGGGTTCTCTTCTAGAAAAGGTAGGACTCGAGCAAAGAAAATTTCATCGCCCCAATCAACTTTCTGGAGGTCAAATTCAGCGAGTGGCAATTGCCCGAGCCCTTGCCAACAATCCATCAATCATTCTCGCTGATGAACCAACTGGTAACTTGGATACCCGATCGGGAGAAGAAGTCATGGAAGTTTTTCAAAATTTAAATGAACAAGGAAAGACCATTTTATTAGTAACCCATGAACGGGACATTGCTCTTCATTCCAAAAGAATACTCCGTTTCCGTGATGGCTACTTAGAAAATGAAGAAATCGTTGATAACCCAACTAAGGCGGTTGATTATCTTCACCAGATGAACTCAGAAGAAACCCTGGAGGCCAGTTAACCTTTATGAATATAATGGAAAAACTTCAAAGTGCTATTGCAAATGTTTTGTCTAATAAACTTCGTTCCTTCCTTACCATGTTAGGAATTATTATTGGAGTTGCAGCAGTCATAACTATGGTATCGGTTGGTCAAGGAATGCGATCGAATATTACCTCCCAAATTCAGAGTTTAGGATCGAACCGCTTAACCATAAGACCTGGATTCTCAAGAGTACCTCCCGGTATGGGAGTCATGCAAAGAGGTGGAATGAATATACTTACTTATGACCACTACTTAGGGCTACTTAATGCCCAAGTTAATGGGATAAAAAATATCGGAGCTCAAGCTTCGACTAATAAGGTTGTTACCTTTGGGAAAGAAAATACCAGAACTAGCATTATTGGAACTACACCCAATTATCCCGATCTTGAAAATTTTAAACCTGCCTTTGGACGTTTTTTTAGTCAATATGACTTGGATCATATGACCAGAGTTGTTGTATTAGGTCAAACGGTTGCCGAAGACCTTTTTGGTACAGTTAATAGTTCATACATTGGAAAAAAGATAAAAATTGGAGACGTCAGTTTCACTGTAATTGGAATAATGGAGAAAAAAACTAGTATGGGTATGGACCGCGGTGATCAAGTGTTTATTCCTATAACCACTGCTCAAAAAAGAATCACTGGAAGTAAATATATACAAACTATAACCGTAGAAACCAACACCATTGAAGATATGGATAGCGTCAGTGATTATTTGGAGGCATATTTTTTGCGAAAATTAGATAACAACCCTAACAAATTTGATATTATGAACTCACAAGATATTTTAGATACCGTTACCAGTGTGACCGGTAGTATCACGCTTTTTTTAGTGATTATTTCTGGAATCTCATTGTTAGTTGGTGGTATCGGTATTATGAATATCATGTTGGTTTCGGTAACCGAGCGTACCCGGGAAATTGGATTACGGAAAGCTATTGGGGCTAAAACTACCGATATCCTCTCCCAGTTTATGATCGAAGCTTCAGTCTTGAGTTTTACTGGGGGATTGATCGGTATCATTCTGGGAATATTAAGTTCTTTTGTTTTATCAAGGTTTTCCAGTTGGAACACAACAATTTCCTGGCCTTCAATAATGTATGCTCTTGGTATTTCCGTTGCTGTAGGTCTTTTTTTCGGAATATATCCAGCCCGCCGTGCTAGTCAACTCAATCCAATCACTGCATTACGTTTTGAATAATTCTTAAAAACAGTGACCAATAAAAAATTATGGAAAAAATTCATAAAGAACTTCTTCTTATTTAATAAAATGGTAATTGATTAGTTAAATGTGCTTAATTTTTTTAGGATTGGAAAAATATGTCTTTAAGAAAAGAAAGTAAAAAATATCAATTCCCCTCTTTAATATTTGAGATAGTGGTTATGTTATTGGTTCTGTTGCCAGTTCTAACCGCTCTTGCTGAGGAAGTTAAGAGCACTCCCTTAACTCTTTCCGAAACAGTGAAAATTGCTTTAGAAAATGCAAAAGCTAAATATTTATTAGGAATGTCTCTGGAAGAACGGATGAGAGTATTTTCAGATGATGAATCAGAACCAGTTACTCAAAACTAATCAATAGACGAAGAAATATCACCAATTCATCAGTAAAATTAAAGTTTAAGGCTTTTTATAATTTTCATTTTATTAACCTATAATTAAGCTTGATATCTCAAGCTAAGATAATAAAGGATCTGAGAATGAAGTATCTTATCTATTTAGTCGAAGACGAAGAGAACCTTAATCAACTCTTAACCTCCTATTTAAAAAATGAAGGATGGGAAGTACATTCATTCCTTACGGGAAGCGAGGCTCAAAAAAATATCACCAAAATACCACACTTATGGATACTAGATATTATGCTACCGGATATCGATGGTTATCAAATTATTCGAGAAATTAAAACCTATTCCCCGGAAATCCCGGTGATTTTCATTTCTGCCCGCGATGCTGACCTTGACCGGATAGTCGGTTTGGAAATGGGAAGTGATGATTACCTTCCCAAGCCCTTTCTTCCTCGGGAATTAGTAATTCGAAGCCGAAAAATCTTAGAAAGAACTTATGAAAAAAGCAATTATTCTAAAATGTCAAGTATTATTGAACTACCTCCCTATACTATCGATCTAATTGCTCGAAATGTCCACCGAGAGGATCAACTTATCGATTTGACTTCGAAAGAATTTGATCTTCTTTGTTTTTTTGTGGAAAACCCCGGAAAAGCTCTTACTCGTAAACAAATTATTGAGAAAGTTTGGGGAATAGATTATTTTGGAACTGATCGAGCCGTGGATGATTTACTTCGCCGCCTTCGAAGGAAAATCCCTGAAATCCGGATTGAAACAATTTATGGCTTCGGTTACCGACTGGTGTCATCATGAAATTGAAAAACTTACCTTTGGCTATCCAAATTTGGTTGATTTTTGCTCTTTTGATCATTGTTATAACTGCTGTTCTGCTATTGATTATTCCTTTTTCACTGGATCGTTTTTTTACCAACGAAATTTATGCTAATATTGAGAATGGTCAGGAAATTTTTCAATCAGGGGAAATTTGGCAGTTTCCTCGTAATTTACCTCACATCGAAAATGATAAAGCCGACCAAAACATTCGAACAGTAAGACACATTTTATTCAATAATAACAAACAATTTTTCCCACCTAATCCGCTTCCTAGACCATTTTTAGAGAACTTTATCCAACAAGCTCTAGCGCAAGAAATGGATTTAAAACGCTATCAGGAATTCATCAGAGGGAATCGTATGTTTTACGTCATTCGTCGGATAACAACACCTACAAATACTTTTTATTTACTTTCTTATATGTGGGATAGCTATCGGCAAAATTTAGTTCATACTCTCTTTCTTCAGCTTTCTTTGGTAATGGGAGTGGTATTCACTTTAAGTTGGATTCCAGCCATTATAATAGCAAAATATCTCACTAAACCTTTAGTTATTTTGGAAAAACATGTTAGCCAAATAGCTAAGCAAAACTGGGAAGAACCAGTAACTATTCAACGAGAAGATGAGATTGGTCGTTTAGCTAAGTCGATCGAAGTATTAAGGAACCGTTTAATTAGACAAAGCGAAATACAACAAAATTCCCTACAAAACATTTCTCATGCTCTTAAAACTCCAGTAATGGTCATCCGCAGTTATGCTCAATCAATTCTTGATGGGATTTTCCCCAAAGGAAGCTTGGAGGCGTCAGTCTTAGTAATTGACCAAGAAGCAGAGCGCTTGGAAAAGAGAAACCGGGATCTTTTATATTTAACCAAACTTGATGTCCTTAACCCAACCAATCAATCTCAAGAGCAATATCGATTTGATGAACTCATTATAGATATCATAAATCGTTTCCAAGTAAGAAGAAAAGATATCAAATGGCTTTCTAATCTTGAAAAAATTAACTATTCTGGTGATTATGATCAGTGGACCGTAGCCTTAGAAAATTTATTAGATAATCAGGTACGTTATGCTCATAATACCATATCAATTTCACTCAAGGCTCAACCCAACTCTCAAATTCTCATCCAAATTGGAAATGATGGACCTCCTATTGAAGAAAAAACTATGAAAACACTTTTTGAAAAATTTCATCCTGGAATCAAAGGAGAATTTGGTCTCGGTCTATCCATTACTGCCCAAATTATTAAGCTTCATGGTGGTACAATTACCGCTGCCAACCAGGAAGACGGAGTAGTATTTTCTATTATAATACCAGCTTAAAAATAGTGGATAATTATTCAATTATTCTTCATAGGAGGTTTTTAATTTCTGATCCCGATTTGCTCGTTCTAAAGCTAACTCAATAAGACGAGTTATTAAGTCTTTATAAGGTAAACCACTTGCCTCCCAAAGCTTGGGATACATACTGATCTGAGTAAAACCGGGGATAGTGTTCACTTCGTTTACCAAGAGTTCATCATTTTCCTGCAAGAAAAAGTCAACTCGAGCCATCCCTTCGATTTCTAATACTTGGAAAACCTTTATAGCCATTTCTTGAACTTTTTTAATTAAATGGTTGGGTAGCTTGGAGGGGATTTCAAGAATAGCACCGTTTTCATCAAGATATTTCGCTTCGTAGGAATAAAATTCATGATTTGGTTTTATTTCACCCGGCAGTGAGGCTATCGGATGTTCATTACCTAAAACTGAACACTCGATTTCTCGGCCAAATATGCATTTTTCTATTAATACCTTATGGTCATAAAGAAACGCTTTCTCTAAGGCTGGTTTAATTTCATCAATGGTCTTTACTTTGCTTATTCCCACCGAGGAACCTAAATTCACTGGTTTTACAAAAAGGGGGAGATTGAATTCTTTATAAATTTGAAGCGGATCTACCATATTTCTATTGACTTGCCGAATAACTCGAAAATTTGGGATGGGAATTTTGGCATCACGTAAAAGGCGTTTGGTTACTTCTTTATCCATTCCAATGGCTGATCCAAGTATTCCGGCACCAACGAAGGGAATTCCGGAAAGTTTTAAAAACCCTTGGATTGATCCATCTTCACCATTGGTACCATGTAAAACGGGGAATATCACATCAACCGGTTTTGATTCTTTTTGCTTTGAAATTTGGTATAAAAAATCGACTTTTTGGCCAGGTACTAATGCTAATTGATTAGTCTCGTTGGTAAATGATTTCAATCGATGAGTAGTTTTACTTTCAAGAAAGATTTCACTATCACTAAAATGCCACCCACCTTGTTTATCAATACCGATAAGTACAACCTCATATCTATCCTTATCAATAGCTTGGTAGATGCTCCTTGCCGATAATATTGATATTTCGTGTTCAACCGACTGACCACCAAATAATATTCCCACTCTAATTTTTGATTTCAACTATGTGTTAACTCCTTTATAAACCAAAAAGTATTATAAGAATTATATACTATATTAAGGAATTGTATTATCCCATCCTGAAAATACAGTTACGAGTGATGAGTGAACAGTAATGAGTTTAAATGCCACCCTCATCCTCACCTTCTCCCATCCAGGGAGAAGGAACTATTTCATTCTTTTTATTTATTTTTTTCCCTCGCCCCTTGGTGGGAGAGGGTTAGGGTGAGGGGGATACCTATTTTCATTGTCATCTGGTACTGCTATGCAGCATGAGGTTTTATCCTAACGTGGTCTTATATTAGAACCTTATATTTACAGCGAGACTAAAAAAAAGATACAATGTTTACAGTATCTAATTTAAAATAAGATAAGAAAGGATTTATTCAGCCTTGATAAATTTAGAATATCGCTTGGTAAAATCGATTTATGATATTCAACCACTTTTAACATCTTTGAATGAAAATTCAATCATTGCCATTGATACTGAAACTACTGGGCTTGATCCCATTCAAAATCGAATTAGGACTATTCAAATTGCTACTCAAAACCAACCTGCGATCATGATCGATCTTTGGGGAGCATCCTCCGCTATTATTATTTCATTGAAAAAAATCCTCGCTTCCCCTGCTCTTAAAGTTTTTCACAATGCAAAATTTGATCTAAAGTTTTTAAGAAATTCTGGATTTTTTGTTCAGGGTCCCTATTTTGACACCATGTTAGCAGCACAAATTTTGTCAGCCGGCCAAAAAATTCAAGGATTTAAGTTATCCGATTTAGTTCAAGAGGAATTAAAAATTGATCTTCCAAAAGAGTTGCAAAACAGCGATTGGAAAGGTGAATTAAGTTCCGAACAAATAAATTATGCAGTTCGTGATGCCCAAGTATTGCTGGAAATTTATCCTAGTCTACTTTCCAAATTAGAAAATTTAAACTTATACCCTACTGCTGAATTAGAGTTTGATTGTCTTCCCGCTGTGGTAGACATGGAATTAAGTGGCATGTACCTTCATGTTGAAAAATGGGAAAAATTAACTGAAGAATTGGAAAATATTCAAAATGATTTAGCTTTGACTCTCCGTCAAAGACTTAATGAAGGGTTTAAAAGAATACCACAATTACCGTTTATGGATAATTTACCAACTGAGCCACCACTTCTTAATTTAGATAGTCCTAAACAAATGTTGGAAGCCTTGCAGAGGTTAGGTATTCCCTTAAAAACCACTTCTCATGAAGAATTATCCCAATTAAGTCGTAAGTTTCCAGTTATTCAAGCCTTAATCGATTATCGTAAGGTAACCAAGGTTTTACAATCTTTTGCCAGCACCCTACCCAAGTTTATCCACCCTGTTACCAGAAGAATTCACCCTGATTATTGGCAAATTGGAACTGCTACCGGACGTTTTTCCTGTAGAAACCCCAACCTTCAACAAATCCCTCGAGATAAAGTTTTTCGAGAATGCTTTATTCCTGCCGAAGGAAAAGTTTTAATAATTGGCGATTATTCTCAAGTCGAACTCCGTGTTGCCGCTGAAATTAGCCGTGACCAAAGAATGATCGACGCTTTTCAACAAAATCAAGATATCCATTGTTTGACTGCCTCGCTTTTAATTGGTAAGAATATCAGTTCGGTTACGAAAGAAGAAAGGCAAGCAGCAAAGGCTGTCAATTTTGGGCTTTTATATGCAATGGGGGCTCGTGGATTAAAGCTCTATGCACAAAATTCTTATAATGTCGAGATGACCGATCAACAAGCTATTGATTTTCGAAAACGTTTCTTTGAAGTTTATCAAGGAATAGCTTCCTGGCAAAAAGAACTCAGCTCCAGTCACCTTAAGGAAATTCGAACCCTCAATGGACGATTGCGATCCTGGGAAGATCAACCTAAAATTACCGAGCTTTTCAATACCCCCATCCAGGGAACAGCTGCCGATATCATTAAACAAGCTATGGCTAAGTCTTTCCCCTTCTTATATAGCAATGGTATCCATCTCATTGGGACAGTCCATGATGAAATTTTACTTGAATCCCCTCAAGAAAAAGCCGAAGAAGCTTCCCATTTCTTGAAAGAAACGATGATAAACGCCGGGAAAAAATTTATTCAACAGGTTCCCATTGAAGTAGATGTGGTTATTGCAAATAATTGGTCTGAAAAGTGAATATCTATAGAATTTTTTGAGAAGGAGAAGTAAATGTCGGTTGGTGAGCATATCGATTTTCATTGTCCTAGCTGTAATTCACTGCAAACAGTTGAAATCTGGAGATCAATTAATACCAAAGAAAACCCCGAGTTGAAAACCGAACTTTTTGAGGGAAGAATTAACGTTTTTCATTGTCTTGAGTGTGATTTCGAAGGAAGTCTTCCGGTAGATCTGCTTTATCATGATGTTGAAAAACAGTTTTGTGTTCAGTTTTTCCCCTTTGAATGGGTACTTGATGAAAATTTCATTAAAAGATTTCACTTTAAAGACGGAAATGTGATTTTAATTTTACCGGAAGATAATCTTAATCTTCCAGCTTATCTTCGTAATTTTCAAATAACTTTTAATATGAACGAAATGATTCGATATATTATTTTTCTAGAAAAAGTCCTTCAGGCTGACAAAAAAATATGAAAATAAAAAAACCACAGATTCCAACAAACCTTCCAACTTTAATTTTTTCTTCGAGGAATTCGAGCTCTCCAACTCCCCGTAGGAACATCAGATTTGCATCCTCAGTTCTTAAAGTTATCCAATTTCTCGGAACCTGTGGTAATTATATTAAACACCAAATTCCGTAAAATGTCAAGACCAATTTTCTTATTTAAAAGATTATTAAGAAATTAATATTCAAAAATTATTCAAAAGAAAGAAGCTAAAAATATGGTAAAGCATTGGCTTAGTCAAGAAGAATCAATCAAATACCTTAG
>JAGPGC010000037.1 GCA_018056205.1 Candidatus Atribacteria bacterium
TTACCAAACAGCTTATAAGTATGGTTTCTCATTCACGTTTCAACCATTCAATACGGGTTGCTCAAGAAGCCAGGCGACTCGCTTTTCGTTTTGGTGAAGATCCGGAAAGTTTATATATAACAGGCCTTCTTCACGATTCGGCTCGAGCTCTCTCTTACCAAGAGATGATTGGTTATCTCCCCCCTTATTTTCTTCCAATTGGTTTTTCTATTCCAGCTATCTTTCATGCTTTTGCTGGTCCTCGATTTATTGTTGAGCAATTTGGTATTACCGATTATTCTATTCTTCGAGCAGTAGGTTGGCATGCCACAGCCTGTGAAGATATGAGCAACTTTGATAAAATACTATTTATTGCTGATTTAACCGAAGGTGGACGTCGATTCCGAGAAAGTGATACAATTCGAAAAGCTTTGCATATTGGGCTTGAAGCAGCTTATATTAAAACTTTAGAAATAAAGATGAATTATTTACTCTCGGCGAAAAAGATAATCTATCCAGTCAGCTTGGAGGCTTGGAACAAAACTATTCGAACTTACATCGGGGAAACGAATGGAAAGACGTAAAAGAAAAAAAAGTCATAAATATATTTATTTAGCTATTGGATTTATTATAGGTGGGATACTTTTTTTTGGCTTTCACAATCATAATATTCGCAATAAATTGGTGCAAACCGTTATGGGTTATACTCAACCAGAAAGCACTATCATTTTAGTGGTTGGACAAGATAGTATCAAGCCCTTACGAAGCGACACTATAATTTTACTTGGTTTGAACACCAAAAGCGAAGAAATTCTTTTATTTTCCATTCCCCGTGATACTCGAATTGAAGTACCAGGAAATGGTTTTGATAAAATTAATCATTCCTATGCTAAAGGTGGTATTGAACTGCTCAAAGAAACTATTGAAAAGAATTTAGACATCAACGTTCCTCATACTGTTGAAATAGATTATCAGGGATTTGAGAAAGTAATCAATCTACTAGGTGGTGTAGAAATTAATGTTGAAAGTGATATGAAATATACCGATGAAGCTCAGGATCTAGTGATTAATATTTCAGCAGGAAAGCAACGCTTGAAAGGCGATAAAGCTCTACAATATGTTCGCTACCGTAATGATAAGTTAGGAGATATTGGTCGGATTAAAAGGCAGCAAGAATTTCTTCAAGCTTTATTTAATGAAGTGAATAATCCTGTTAACCTTCCTAAAATGCCGCAAATAATCCAGGAACTTCGTCAGGCTTTGGTGACCGATTTTTCCAATGAAGAATTGATTAATTTAGGTCTTTGGTATAAGGATTTAGAGGAAAGAGTAATGATAACCAATTTGATGCCTGGGGAAGCAACATATATAAAGGGGGTAAGCTATTGGGAACCAGATTTAGATACTGCAAAAAAGTTAATTTCCGAATTTTTTCTCAGGGAGAAAATAGTCAAGGAACAGTCTAATGAATCCTAAAGAAAAATGTCAGGTGATTTTGGAAGTTGCTGATGAAAAAAAGATGCAGGATGTTGTAGTCCTTGATCTTAGAGATATTTTTCCGGTAGCTGATTATTGGGTAATTGGTAGTGCTACGACTTTTATTCAAACCAAGGCTATTGCTGAAGAAATTAAAAAAAACCTTGATTTCCATTCAGTTCAGCCCTTTCATATCGAGGGATTTGATGTTGGAGATTGGATTCTTATGGATTACGGGGATGTTATCATCCATATTTTTCGTGAGGAAGAAAGACAATATTATCAATTAGAAAAATTATGGAGAAACGCCCGTTTGGTTTATTCAAAAGAATTACAGATTAATAAAATAAATGATTTAGATTGACATCTTACTGAATAATGTGTTATTTTACCTGTTCGAGTTCGGCTCATACTAAGGATTTAAATGCTTAGGAGAGGATTGATTGGTCTAAACCTAAGAATGAGATACCTTGAGGAAGGTATTGAACAAGTCCTTATTTTCAAAATACATTTAAGTATGAAAAGGGAGGTCAAGAAATGCCAGGGAAAAAGTACCAATTAACTTCGGAATCAGTGACTGAAGGCCATCCCGATAAAATGGCGGATCAGATTTCAGATGCCATCCTGGATGCAATTTATGAACAAGATACCAAAGGTCGAGTTGCCGTCGAAACTTTAGTAGCCACTGGTTTGGTTATGATTGCAGGCCAGATCAGTACTTCTTGTTATGTAGATATACCACGGGTAGCAAGAGAAACTATCCGTGAAATCGGATATACTCGGGCTAAATTTGGGTTTGATTATGCGACTTGTTCAGTTCTCACAGCCATCGACGAACAATCACCGGATATTGCTTTAGGAGTTAATAAATGTCTTGAATCGAAATTAGGCGAAGAAAATGAAGATGAAGAACTTTCCATAGGAGCTGGCGATCAGGGATTAATGTTTGGGTATGCTACCAACGAAACTTTAGAAATGCTTCCATTCCCCATAGCTATAGCCCATCGTTTGGCCTATCGTTTAGCTGAAGTAAGAAAAAAAGGGATTTTTTCTTACTTACGACCTGATGGGAAAACCCAAGTAACGGTTAATTATGTTGATGGAGTACCCCAAAATATCGATACAATTATCATTGCAGCTCAGCATCATCCAGATGTTAGCCATCAAACCATTGAAAATAACCTTATCGAAGGGGTTATCCGACCAGTGATTCCTGCCGAATATATCAATAGTCAGACTCGTTTTTTAATCAATCCAACCGGGCGTTTTGTTGTCGGAGGACCTCAAGGAGATACCGGATTAACCGGTAGAAAAATTATTGTCGATACCTATGGTGGAATTAGTCGTCATGGAGGTGGATGTTTCTCTGGGAAAGATCCAACCAAAGTAGACCGCTCGGCAAGTTATGCCGCCCGCTATATAGCTAAAAATATTGTAGCAGCAGGCCTTGCCGACCGATGTGAAATCCAGATTGCTTATGCCATTGGCGTGGCAAAACCGGTTTCAATTTCTGTGGATACTTTCGGAACTGGTAGAATTTCCGATGAAGAAACCTTAGATATTATAAAAAAGATTTTTGACCTCCGACCCGGAGCAATTATTCGCGACCTGCGCCTGCGAAGACCAATCTATCGGAAAACTGCTGCTTATGGTCATTTTGGGCGAAATGATCCCGACTTTACCTGGGAAATGACGGATAAGGTGGAGATCATTCAGGATTTGGCTGGGATGTGAGAGGAGACGAAGATGGAATATCATATTAAAGACTTAGGATTAGCCCCGGCTGGTAGGAAAAAAATTGAATGGGTTGGCCGTGAAATGCCAGTCCTGGCAGGGATAACCTCCGAGTGGAAGCAAGAAAAGCCACTGGAAGGGATCCAAATTGGTGCTTGTTTACATGTAACTTCGGAAACTGCTGTTCTTATGATAACCCTGAAAGAAGGGGGAGCGCAGGTTGCCCTTTGCGCTTCCAATCCCCTCAGCACTCAAGATGAAGTGGCAGCATCTTTGGTAAAAGACTTTGGAATCAAGGTATTTGCTATATGTGGAGAAGATCGTGAAACCTATTATCAGCATATTGAGAAAGTTTTAGAGACCAATCCCCAAATTACCATGGATGATGGTGCCGATCTAGTTTCAACCCTTCATCAAAAAGGAGGGTCCCAAATTTCCCAAGTTATGGGTGGAACTGAAGAGACTACTACCGGTGTGGTACGATTAAAAAGCCTGGCAAGAGCTGGACAGCTTCGTTATCCGATAATAGCCGTCAACGATGCTGATACCAAACATCTTTTTGATAACCGCTATGGAACCGGTCAAAGTACCTTAGAAGGAATACTACGAGCTACCCATATCCTTTTGAGTGGGAAAAAGGTTGTGGTGGTTGGATATGGATGGTGCGGACGGGGAATTGCTTTACGTGCCCGAGGAATGGGAGCAAGGATAGGTGTGGTTGAAGTTGACCCGATAAAAGCTTTGGAAGCCTTAATGGATGGCTATGAAGTGATGCCCATGTTGGAGGCTGCTGCTTGGGGAGATCTGTTCATTACTGTTACTGGTAATATTTCAGTGATACGTAAAGAACACTTTTTACAGATGAAGGATGGTGCTATTCTTTCTAATTCTGGTCATTTTAATGTGGAAATCGATCGTAATGATTTAGAATCAGTTAGTGTGAACCGAAGGGAAGTTCAACCTTTGGTTGAAGAGTTTACTCTATCCAACAGGAAAAAACTCTATTTATTAGCAGAAGGACGGTTGGTCAATCTGGCTTGTGCAGAAGGCCATCCTCCCACGGTTATGGATATGAGTTTTGCCAATCAAGCTATGTCGGTAAGATATTTAAAAGAGCAGGTATCCACGCTTAAGAATCAAGTGTATAAAGTTCCCGAGGACCTTGACGTGAAGGTAGCTCGTTTAAAATTATCTTCTTTATCTATAAATATTGAGGAACTTACTCCTCGGCAAAAGAAATATCTGGCTTCGTGGGAGGAGGGGACATAAGTTTTTATAGTAAATAAGTAGAACCAAATAGCATTATCAATTGAGAGATTTTTCCCTGTTTCGTCTTAAATGAGATGAAACCAAACGACCGAAGGGAGGACAACTAATGAATCAATATGAGTTAGGAATGGTTCTTCGATCAACTTTGACCGAAGAAGAGGTAAACGGAGTAGTAGAAAATATAAAAGCTCGGATTACCGAGCTCGGTGGAGAATGCACCGGAACCAATTTGTGGGGAAAGAGACGTCTTGCTTATCCTATTCGCAAACAAACAGATGGAATTTATGTGTTTCTCAACTTCAACCTTCCCCCCCCATCAGTTAAAGAATTAGTTAGAACTGTTCAATTTACCGATTCAGTTCTGCGCCATATTCTAGTGAAAATTGAAAAGAAGGCTTCCCGGAAAGATAAAAAACCAATAGAAGCTCATATTATTGAAAGCAGTACTAAACCTCAAACTATAGAGTTGGAAGCTTCTGACTCTGGAAACAACGATGTTTAGACTCCATCTGAATCGGATTATCTTAATAGGTCAAGTTACTGAGAAACCAATACTTCGTTATGTTCCCAGTGGTAATCCGATTTGTTCTTTTTCGATTCAAGTATTAAGAGAAAATCTAAATACCGCCAGTGCGGATGAAGAGTATGATGTATTTCCGGTTGTTGCCTGGAAAGAACAAGCTCTATACTGTAGTCAGTCAATCGAAAAAGGAAGCTGGGTTTATGGTGAGGGCGCTTTACAAATTCGTACTTTTGGTGAAGCAAGCCAGAAAAAAACTGCTGTTGAAGTGATTCTAAAAGATATTTTTCGTCTTCAACAATAAAGAAGGATTTAAAATGATAAGAAAGGATAGATACCGATGAAAACTGAAAGAGATTCAGGAAAAAGGTTTTTTAGACGTGCAAGAAAGAAAAATTGTATATTCTGTGTTGAAAAAGGCCCAATTGATTATAAAGATGTCAATCGTTTGGGGCGTTTTGTTAGTGAGAGAGGAAAAATTGTTCCAAAAAGAGTGACCAGCGTTTGCGCAAAACATCAGCGTGAGCTTTCCATAGCCATCAAAAGAGCTCGGGAAATTGGTTTACTTCCCTATTCCTTAGATTAAGTTAATATTATTAATAAGAGATGAGAAGACTCAAACCCACTGTTGAAGGAGCTTTCTTAGCTGCTTTAACGGTTGTTTTATATTTATCGAGTGTTTATATACCACTAGCTGGTTTCTTTTTAAGTTTTTTTTGTCCATTGCCAGTATTATTTTTAGTAGTTCGCTGGGATTTAAGAACTGGTATACTTGCAGCTGGAGTAGCTACTATCTTAGTGGCTTTTACTGGTTTGATTCCAGCTCTCATTTGTGTAAGTTATACCCTTATTGGGATTTTTTTGGGATATGCCATAAAAAAGAAATATTCTTTTTTTGAAGTAATTGGTTTTGGCGGCTTGGTGTCTCTTTTGTCCAAAATTTTATTAATCGGTTTTGCGCTCTTAATTACTGGAATCAATCCAATCGCCGAAAACCTTCAAATTATGGAAGAGACTTTTGAGAAGACTTCACAAATGTTTGGAGGGATTGGTAAGGAAAATTTTCAACAAATAGTAACCTTAATAAACCTCGCTCTTCCAGCAATATTGGTGGTGGCTTCCATCTTTGATACCACTATTAATTTCTTTTTAGGTTCCTGGGTTGGAAAGAGAATCGGAATTCCTTTCCCCGAATATCCAGCATTTCGAAACTGGAAATTCCCGGTATCGGTTTTTTGGATGTTTGTCTTGAGTTGGGTGTTTGTGCTGTTTGGTGGCGAAACTATTTATGGAAGGATAGGCCTTAACTTACAAATTGTCACTCAATCTCTTTTTATTGTTCAAGGAGTAGCCATTGTCTATTTTTTTCTAAGTCGCTATATTAAATCTCGTGGAATAAAAATATTTATACTTTTATTGGTGGTATTCCAACCAATTTTTAGTACCATATTAAGCTGGCTGGGGGTTCTCGATACCTGGTTTGATTTTAGGAAAATAAGCTTTCGGCAATGATAATCCAGAGGGTAGTTTGCCCTGCCACACCGTGGTACCAGATGAAGACGAAAAAGACCAAAAACCTCATTCCACCCTTACTCTCCCTTACCAATGGGGGAATAAAAAATCTGGCCTGATAAATAATTTTAATTAATTTCCTTCCAGCAAAGGGATGTCAAGAAATGATGGGGGTGGGTCAAGTTTAATAGATTTATCACCGTTAGCTGTATTTGCAGGATAATATAGAAGTTTCATGGGAGAAAAGGAGTTGATATTATGCAACTTATACTTTTACGGAAGGTAGAAAATCTTGGTGATGAAGGAGATGTCATTGAAGTAAAATCGGGATACGCTAGAAATTATCTTCTTCCTAAAAAAATGGCGATAGAAGTGACCAAGGGGAGTTTAACTCAAATTGATATCTTGAAGCGCAAAAAAAAGCGAAGAGAAGAAAAAGAATTGGATGCTATTTTACAACTACAGGAGAAGGTCAATGGGCTCCATCTTGAATTTATACGAAAAGCTGGAGAAAAAGGAAAACTTTATGGCTCGGTAACCTCTAAAGATATTGTCGATAAAATTGAAGAATTATTACAAATTGAACTGGAACGCAAGTATATTGATCTTCCTGAACCAATTAAAGATATTGGTGAAACTGAAGTAAAACTTCATTTTGGTAAAGGCATTTATGGTTCAATACAGGTTAAGATTATTCCTGAAGAAAGTGCTCAATTAGATGAATCAAAAGAGGTGAAAGAATCCTGAGTATAGAGAGAGTGCCACCCCAGAGTCTCGAAGCGGAACAAGCGACCCTGGGTTCGATGCTATTAGAGAGAAATGCTCTGCTTAAAGCCTTGGAAATACTTCAGCCAGAAGATTATTATTATGATAATCATCGAATCATCTATTCTGCTATCTCTGAGCTTTTTGACGAAGACAAAGCCTGTGATATCGTTACTCTGGCTGAAAAACTTAGGGCGAAAAACCAGCTTGAGGCAGTTGGAGGTCTTGAATATTTAACGCTCTTAACTAATCTGGTTCCAACGGCAGCAAATGTTGAGTATTATGCTCATATCGTTGAAGAAAAGGCTATCGTTCGGCTTATCATTCAAATTTGTACTCAGATTATCAAAGAAAGCTACGAAAGTGAAATTGATGCTACTGAATTGCTTGATCGTTCTCAGCATTTGATTTTGCAGTTATCCCAAAAAAGAATAAAAAGTGATTTTGTTGCTTTAAAGACTATAATCAATGAAGCTTTTGATCGAATTGAAGATCTTTATCACCGGGATGAGCACATAACTGGTGTTCCAACCGGATTTATCGATCTCGATAGCCTGACAACTGGGTTGCACCCTTCTGAACTTATTGTCATTGCGGCCAGACCTGGTATGGGTAAAACCAGTTTTTGTTTGAATATCGCTCAACATGCTGGTGTTAATAAAAAGATCCCAGTAGCTTTTTTTAGCCTGGAAATGTCACGAGATCACATTGCGCAAAGGATGCTTTGTGGAGAAGCTGGAATCGATGCAGCTCAAGTAAGAAGGGGACACATCAATGAAAAAGATTGGCCGGTATTAGCCTCGGCTGCGGGACGTTTGGCAAATGCTACCATATATATTGACGATACACCGGGAATAACCGTTCTTGAGTTACGAGCCAAAGCCAGAAGACTAAAAGTGGAAAAAAACTTGGGTTTGGTTATCGTTGATTATCTGCAACTTATGAGTGGGCATACTCGGACTGAAAATCGACAGCAGGAAATTTCTGAAATTTCCCGTTCCTTGAAAGCGATGGCTCGAGAACTTGATGTACCAGTTATTGCGGTTTCTCAGTTGAGTAGAGCTGTTGAGCAGCGAAGTCCCAAACGTCCTCAACTTTCAGACCTTCGTGAAAGCGGGGCGATTGAGCAAGACGCTGATCTGGTTATGTTTATTTATCGGGAAGAGTATTATAATCCCAATACTCAGAGTAAAAAAAATATTGCTGAAATTATCGTTGCTAAGCAGAGAAATGGTCCGGTTGGTGTGGTAGAGCTTCTTTTTAGAAATACATTTACGAAATTCGAAAATTTATCCCGGCGATCTTATGTTCCCGAACTTGGAAAATAAGATTTATGGGGTTATTTATTCATTGACATAAAATTCTTGGGAATGATATTATTTTTAAAAAATGGGAGGGATTCATTTGAAAAAACAATTGGTTTGGTTTTTAGTTATTACGCTGG
>JAGPGC010000038.1 GCA_018056205.1 Candidatus Atribacteria bacterium
TCGATCGAGAACGAGGTATCTCCTTGTTCTGCTCTCAAATTAATGATTGGAGAAATGTTCCACTTCGGGAGCTTATGGAAAAGGAATTTCATCTCCCAGTTTATATTGAAGGCAACACCAATTGTAAACTTTTAGCCGAAAGTCTTTTTGGTGCTGGGAGGAATTTTCAGAACCAGATTTATATTGACCTTTCCTATGGGATTGGCGCCAGTTTAATGACTCATGGTTCCTTTTATTATGGTGCTCAGGGATTAGCGGGTGAGTTAGGTCATGTTCAGTTTGATAAGAGTGGTCCAATTTGCAGCTGCGGAAGCCGCGGCTGTTTGGAAATGTATGTTTCATCTTCTGCAGTAATGCGATCGGTAAAAAATGCTCTCCAGCACGGAGTTATTTCTCCCTACTTGGATCAGATTCGTGAAAATAGTGCTCATTTATCAATTCCAACCTTTATCAAAGCAGCAAAAGAAAGTGATAAATTTTGTTCCAATTTAGTAGAAGAGATGGGTCGAACCTTAGGTGAAGTGGTTGCGAATGTGGTGAACTTTTTTAATCCCGAAGCCATTCTCCTCGGTGGTGAGCTTGTCGATCTCGGCGACCTAATCATCAATCCAGTTAAAGGAACGGTACGCCGCCAATCTTTAGAATTAGCAACTCGGAACCTATCCTTTAAAATTGCTGAAATCAAAGATCGACCTGCAGCTCGAGGAGCTGCTTCTTTAGTTCTCAACCAAGTATTTAAAGAAGTTAAGTTTTCTAATTAACAAAGCCAAGTTTGATAAATCAAACATTAATAGATTTTTAAAAAATAAAGGGCGTAAATTTACGCCCTTTATTTCACTATAGCAGTTTTATCTTTAAGCCATATGGATTTCTACGTTATCGGCTACACCACCCAGAAGGGTGTAGGTTCCTGGAACAGTTTGCAGAAGAGAGGCTGGAACTAAAGTATTGACTGGACCATGGGCGGCCAAACGAGCAATAAACCTTTGCCAACTGACTCCACCCCCAAGGTATCCATCCAACCAGAAACTTCGATCCTTGGCTCCAACAATCTGAGCAGGACCGATGGTGTTGGCTTTAGGAGGAACCCAAGACCAATCTCCACTAAAAGAATGCAGAGCATTTTGCATGATAGTCATAGGATGAAGTTCAACACAGCGAGGTCCTTGTTTTTTATAAGTTTCCAAATCATCTCCAAATTCAAATCCTAAATGAGCTTCCCAAAAAGCAATATGACCACACCAACCGACTCCACCATAGCAACAATCAGCACCACCAAGGTCTTCGATCATTTTTCCGTAGTCAGGAAGAACTTCTTTGGTAGGAAAGTGAATATTCTTGGTTTGAGGGCGCAATTCAGGTTTTATCCTGTTGAAAAAGTTCTCCCACATGGCTTTTTGGAACGAACCTGGCCAATCGATTGGAGCGGTATTGCCGTTTTCATCAGCATATTCATCCATGTTGAAAGTATGAACATTTTTCATTGAGAGGTTGAATTCATTGATTAAACGAGCGGCAATTTCATACTGGGGTACAGGTCCAACCGGAAGAATTAAGACTAATTTTTCATTCATCTCGGCTGATTTTTTAATCCGGTTTACCAGATCTAAAGCAAATTCGAGATAAAATTGATTGGGATCTTCAATGACTTTGATTTTAAAATCCGGATTGTGATGTTTGGTTAGGTCTTCCTTTTTGATTTTCCGAACCCGTTCACATTCTTTCGCATCCCTAAAGGGAATAAAATTTGATAAACCATATTGAAAAGCCATTTTGATACCTCCTTAAAATATTCGATTTTAATTATTTTTTATCCTTTCTTTCAAACCTTGAAAGGTTAATTGATAAATCATTGTCTTTAATGATGCTCTGGTTCAGGAATTTCAAACTGGTTTAATTCATCAAATAACTGTTGTTCGATGAGAGGGTTAATAGCAACTATTGACTGGCTGGCGGTCCCCCAGGACTTCTCGTTGATTTGTCGAACCTTGCCACCAACTTCCTCTAAAATGCAGACACCCGCTGCTACGTCATAAAATGAAACTCCCAGTTGAAAGTAGGCTTCAAACCGTCCGCAGGCTACATAAGCTATTCCCAAAGCAGCTGAACCAATAGCTCGTAAAGCTTGAGCACGGCAAAGTAAATGGTGATATACTGGTATAATAATATCGCAGCGGTTTTGCTCATGAGGAAACCCAGTTGAGAGAAGGCTTCGGCGAATATCTTTGACATCAGATAAACGGATGGGATTCCCGTTGAGATAAGCTCCACTTCCCCGCTCGGAATAAAAAGTTTCTCCAAATGAAGGTGAGTCAATCACGCCAATAACTGGGACTCCCTGATAATAGTACGCTAATGAAATACTATAGAGGGGAAGACCATGAACATAATTGGTAGTTCCATCGATGGGATCAAGCACCCAGGTAGAAGAAAAATCATTCAAAGGGTATCCACTTTCCTCTCCCCAGGTGACATCTTCTGGAAAACTCTTCTTAAGGGTTTTTAATATTAAATCCTGAGTTTCGCGATCGATATCGGTGACTATATCCATAGGACTGGTTTTATCTTCAATATGGCCAATAGATTGCTGTCGATCTCGAGCAATCTTACCAGCAATTTTTACTATTTCTAATCCTTTGGTAAGGCGATCATTAAACATTTTTAATTCTCCATTTCTATACAGTAAAAACAGTGATAAGTGATTAGTAAACATTGCTAAGTAAAAAATGTTGTCACCCTGAGTGGTGCTTTCCAGTGTGAAGATCTCGTCTGACGACATCCGTCACCCTGAGGCTTCGTATTTCGAAGCCGTGAGGGTCTCAGCTTTATACTTTTAAAGGATGGGATTCTCACGCGGGAAAGCACCGCTCAGAATGACGGAGTGGGGTCGATGAGATTCTCACGCGGGAAAGCACCACTCAGAATGACGGAATGAAAAGACACCCACCCCGTCGCAAGCGACACCCCTCCAAGGAGGGGAATTGATCCTCTACTCTGTCTTTACTTCTCCCGCTCTCCCGCTCTCCCGCTCGGCGTATTTTGCCAATCCTCCCGCTCACCCGCTCTGTCTTTACGCCGTAGGCTCCTCACGCTCCTCAGAATGACGGAGAATAACAGCCCCCTTTTTCTTTAGCGCCATTATTTTTTTATCATCGGGCACTGTGAAGCAGCCCGAGAGTTATTCTCCAAAATATGTGCCGGTAGAGCGAGCAATCTGTAGTAAAGAATGATCTAAAGGTATGGTTTTGAGCTTTGTAATGGCTTTTTCAATGAGAACTGGTTCAATCTCATTACCACGAAGAGCTGGGAAAAAACCAAACTGCTCATGAGCAACTAAATCTACTGCAACTGCTCCAAAACGACTGGCAAGCAAACGATCGAAAGGAGTAGGAGACCCACCCCTCAATAGGTGACCAAGAACAACTACCCGGGTTTCAATACCGGTTCTTTCTTCGATCTCATTACCGACAACATACCCTATTCCACCCAAACGAATTTGGTCATGGCTTTCTTCAACTTTTCGTAATATGGTATAATTTCCACCTTGAGGTTTCGACCCCTCAGCGATGACTACTATGCTAAATTTCTTCCCAGCAGAAATTCGTTTGCGAATTGAAAGACACACATTTTCAATATTATATGGAATCTCAGGAATGAGAATTACATCACCACCGCCGGCTATTCCAGAATAAAGTGCGATCCATCCGGCATACCGTCCCATTACTTCTACTACCATAACCCGATGATGGGCTTGGGCAGTGGTATGAAGTCGGTCGATGGCATCAGTGGCAACCCATACTGCAGAATCAAAACCAAAAGTAAAATCAGTTTCCGATAAATCATTGTCAATGGTTTTTGGGACGCCTACTATACTTAATCCTTTTTTAATAAAACTATCGGAAATATGGAAAGTCCCGTCTCCACCAATAGTAATTAATGCCTGTAATCCCATAGAATGATAATTATCTATTGCTTCTTGAGAAAGATCTTTGAAACAGAGTTTCCCATATTCAGTGCAAGGGTATTTAAAAGGATTGGCTTTATTAGAGGTTCCCAAAATAGTTCCCCCTAAAGGCATTATTCCTGACACATCATTATATTGTAAAGTTCTCCATCTTCCTTCGACTAATCCAGCAAAACCATCATAAATCCCATAAACTTCCATTTGATAGTCTATTATAGCTTTTTTTACCACGGCATGTATAACGGCATTGATTCCTGGGCAGTCACCACCAGCACTGAGAACTCCAATTCGATGAATAGTCATATCTCTTTTATCACCTCTCTAAAATTGCAACTGCTCTGGTAAAACTACTATCAATTCCTTCCACTCGATAAGGAAAGGCTAAAAACACAAAGGGTATGGTCGTAATTTGGTCTAAGCCATTCAAACCTTCGATCAGCAAAACGTCCTTAGCCATGAGGATTTGATGAAATTCCCTGGTTTTTTCTATACTCTTGCCTAAATGGAAATAAGCGTCGATGCCCACCATTTTTACTTCATGGTCTCGAAGCCATATTCCTGCTTCTGGTGAGAAAGAAGGGAGCAATTCTATTTTACCGGTTTCTTTTACTTTTTTTAGGTTTTCTTTATCACAATTCCGTCCGATAACAATATCACCTTTTTCAATTTTCTTTCCCAGTTGGATTTCAAGGAGGTCAGCGGTAACTTCATTGTTGGTTTCGCTGACCTCAAAAAAATCACAGAACCAAGCGCGGCCACAAAAGGCTTCGAGGGGAAACTGTTCCAGATCTTTCCCCTTCTCAAAAAAATGTGCTGGACTTTCAATATGAGTTCCAACGTGAGAATGAGTAAAGATTTCGTGTTTCCAGGTTCGATCTTGTAACAAACTTTTTTCAACCCGAAAAGGACGAGTCGGTGTTCCGGGTGGGACAATTTTCTGTGATAGGTCAATTAGCTCAAGATCTTCACTGGTAAATAAGTTTTTCATAACAATCCTCCTGGCATTGGAATTCTATCAAGATTATTTTACAATATAAAAAGAAATATGAAACCACCATAACCCAGAAAGAAGGATATCCTATGTTATTTCATACCTTTTGTCACATACCTTCAATAGGTGAGAAGACTGAAAAAAAAATCTGGCAGGAAGGCATTTTTAATTGGGATGATGCTCTCACCAATCCCCTCTTTCGAAAAATTCTTCCTGGAAATATTGCCGATCGGGCTTATTCTATGGTGGCTCGCTCCTATGAAAAAATTGACAGAAAAGATAGCCGTTTTTTTAATGAAAGCCTTCACAATTTTAACCGATGGAGAATATATTCGCATTTTCGCTCGGAAGCAGTATTTCTGGACATTGAAACCAGCGGATTGAATCCCCCTAATGATTATATTACCGTTATTACTCTTTTTGATGGGAAGAAAATTAAAACCTATATTCATGGTATCAATATGTATGATTTCATCGATGATATTTCCCACTACCAAATTATCATCACCTTTAATGGAAAATGCTTTGACCTACCTTTTATCGAAAGGTATTTTGGCATAAAATTAACACAAATTCATTTTGACTTGAGATTTATGCTGAAAAGTTTAGGTCTTTCCGGTGGATTAAAAGTATGTGAAAAATCTTTGGGAATTGATAGAGGAAAATTAAAAGGAATTGACGGGTATATGGCTGTTCTACTTTGGCAAAAATATTTGGAAGGGTGCACCGAGGCCTTAGAGACACTTATTGCTTATAATGTTGAAGACACCGTCAACCTTGAAAAGCTCATGGTTTATTTTTATAATTTTAAGGTGAGCGAACTTTCCTTTCCTCAACTCATCATTGAAGAACCTCGAAAAAAAATTCAGATTTCTTCCCATATCTATCCTGAAGTGATCAATGAAATCCGTTATGAAAGATTACGATTTCATAAAGAAAGGGAGGGTTTAATATGGTAGCATCTGTATCCCAAGAGGATATACAATCCATTATCCATGCTGAAGGGAATGACCCCTTCAGTATTTTAGGAATGCATTCAGTAGCAGGCATCCCTGGGGTTTTGGTTCGGTTATTCCACCCCGATCTTATTGCTGCTGAAGTTCTTGATCCCGATCAACCCGATAAATCATGGTCAATGGAATGTATTCACCCCGATGGGTTCTACGAGGTATCGATACCCAACCGGGATTTCTTCCGATACTTCCTAAGACTGACTAAAAATAATGGTGACATTATTTTAACTCGAGATCCTTATTCCTTTCTCCCTCTCATTACCGATTTAGATATCTATCTTTTCAATGAAGGAACTCATTTAGCCATTTATGAATTTCTCGGAGCCCACTTAAAAACCATTGATGATACTCCAGGGACTCATTTTTGTGTTTGGGCTCCTAATGCTCGGCGTGTAAGTGTGGTGGGTGATTTTAATGGATGGGATGGCCGAATTCACCAAATGAGATTGATTGGCTCGTCTGGAATATGGGAAATTTTTATCCCCAATGTGCCACAGGAAGTACGATATAAATTTGAAATTAAAACCCGAGAGGATTATTTACTCTTGAAATCCGATCCCTTAGCTTTTTATGCGGAAAAACCCCCTTTTACTGCATCGCTTACCTACGATATTAGTGGCTATAAATGGCATGACCAAGATTGGATCGAAAACCGAAAATCAGTTAGTCTTCTCACCGCAGCAATGAGTATTTATGAAGTCCATTTAGGGTCATGGAAAAAAGGAGAAAACTCTTCTTTTCTTAATTATCGAGAGTTAGCCCACCAGCTGGTTGATTATGTTCGGGAAATGGGCTTCACTCATATTGAGCTTCTCCCTATTTGCGAGCACCCCTTTAATGGTTCCTGGGGGTATCAAATAACTGGTTATTACGCCCCTACTAGTCGTTTTGGAAAACCGAAAGATTTTATGTATTTTGTTGATTATTGCCATCAAAATGGGATTGGAGTCATTTTAGATTGGGTTATTGCCCATTTTCCCAAGGATGGACATGGTTTGGGACGTTTTGACGGTACCGCACTTTATGAGCATGTTGACCCACGTAAAGGAGAGCATCCTCATTGGGGAAGTTACATTTTTAACTATGGAAGAAAAGAAGTACGATGTTTTTTAATTTCAAATGCAATGTATTGGTTAAAAGAATACCACATCGATGGTTTGCGAGTTGATGCTGTAGCATCAATGCTCTATCTTGATTATGGTCGAAATCAAGGAGAATGGATTCCCAACCAATATGGTGGAAAAGAAAACCTTGAAGCGATTGACTTGATTCGTTATTTTAACGAAAGCGTTTACCATCGATTTCCCGGAATCATGACTATAGCCGAAGAATCCACTGCCTGGCCAGGTGTTACTCTTCCTCCTTATACCGGAGGTTTGGGGTTCTTGTTTAAGTGGAATATGGGTTGGATGAATGATTTTCTTGACTATATGAGTAAAGACCCTATTTATCGTAAATACCACCACCAAAATCTGACTTTTCCTCTGATGTACGCCTTTTTTGAAAACTTCATTTTGCCTTTGTCTCATGATGAAGTTGTCCACGAAAAACGCAGCATGATCAATAAAATGCCTGGTGATTGGTGGCAAAAATTTGCTAATCTACGTCTCTGTTATGCAACCATGTTTGGATATCCCGGGAAAAAACTTCTCTTCATGGGAAACGAAATCGGTCAATGGAATGAATGGAATCATGATACTGGTTTGGATTGGTTTCTTCTTGATTATGATACTCATCGCAAGCTTCAAATATTCGTGAAGGATCTCAATCATATATATAGGAATGAAAAATCGCTCTGGGAAATAGACAACTCCTGGAAAGGTTTCGAATGGATTGACTGTAACGATTCTGATAATTCCACCCTTTCCTTTATTCGAAAAAGCAAAAATCCAGATGATTTTTTGGTTTTTGCTTGCAATTTTACTCCGCTCCCGCGCTTTGGACAGCGGCTGGGTGTTCCCCAAAAAGGAGTTTATCACGAGATACTTAACAGCGACTCGGAGAATTATGGCGGAAGTAATATTGGCAATCTTGGGCAGGTTTTTACTAAGAATGTTCCTAGCCATGGGAAACCCTATTCAGTGGACTTAAATCTGCCTCCCTTGGCTTGTGTGATATTAAAACCATCTGTCTATAAAAGCAGTAAGCCGTGAAAAGTGCTAAGCAAGTGAGCGGGAGAACGGGAGAAAAGGAAAAAATATTAAAAAATGAGATGGACGAGTTGATAGGCTTCTCCCAATAACGGATGAGAAAAATGGTTTTTATCAATGGTCTAGGTAGAAACTTTATTGTTTACTACTGCTTGAATAAGTTCTTAATTTATCTTGAATTAATATCAATGGTTCTTTTTTTAAAATCTTGATAAGCAAAAGCATATTCAACTGCCCAACGGCAGGATTCAATCATACTACGAGGGTTAGCTTTTCCTTGACCAGCAATATCAAAAGCAGTTCCGTGGTCAGGAGAAGTTCGGATAAAAGGAAGCCCCAGGGTAACACTTACCGTTCCATAAAAATCCAGGCATTTGGTAGCAATATGCCCCTGGTCATGGTAAAGAGAAAGTACTGCATCAAATCTTCCTTGCTGAGCAAACCAAAATACTGAATCAGCAGGATAAATCCCTTTCACATCGATACCAGCATTACGAGCCTCTTCAATAGCCGGCCATATTTCCACGATTTCTTCTCTTCCCAACAAACCATTTTCTCCCCCATG
>JAGPGC010000039.1 GCA_018056205.1 Candidatus Atribacteria bacterium
TATCGAGTTTTGTGGTTCGCTCTGATCTATTAGCCTATGAAGAATTAGGAGCCCAAGCTTTAATCCGGTTATGGGTTCGAGATTTACCACTATTAGTTGCTTATGATTGTTATGGAGGCGATCTTTTTGAATCAGGTAAGATTCTTCATCGCCGAATTAACCTTTTGCAATGACAAAAAACCTTCCTGCCTTATGGCGACGTTAGAAGAGAATGAAAAAAATCGAACTATTTCAAACTCAATTTTTCTTATGGTTAATCTGGGGATGGTTTGACGGATAGGTTGGAGTTCAATATAATACCTAACCAGAGTTTACTGGATGAAATGAACCACTCATTTTCCCAAATAACTCTATTTTTTAAGATGAATATGAGGTAAGGAATTGTCATTAGTTGCTGTTCTTTTAGAAATAAAAAAGTGGTATCATTTTTCAAATCTTATTACCAAAAAGGATGTTAGGGAATAGGAAGAACCGGCTAAACATTTGGTTATTTTGAAAAGAGTTAAAACCAGGCGGTTTTTATTGAAAATATTCTATATTTAATTGTAATTCAATTTTCGGCATAGAAAATGAGGTTAGGTATGAGTAAAACTCTGATCATTACTGAAAAGCCGAGCGTGGCGAAAGATATTGCGAAAGTTCTTGGAAAATTTACTAACCGAAAAGAGTTTTTAGAAAACGAGAAGTATTATATAACCTGGGCAATAGGGCATCTTGTAACCTTAGCCGAGCCAGAAGATTATGAAAAGAAATATAAAGTATGGAGATTAAATCTTCTTCCTATTCTTCCTGACCAATTTCTTTTAAAACCGATTGCGAATACTGAGAAAAGAATAAAAATAATCAAAGATCTCATTGAATCAGATGATGTCGAAGAAATTATAAACGGATGTGATGCCGGGCGAGAAGGAGAACTCATTTTTAGATATATTTATGAATATATTGGAACTCAAAAGCCATTTAAAAGACTCTGGCTTTCATCAATGACTGCAGCTGCAATTAACCAGTCGATTGCCAACCTCATTCCAGGAGGGAAAATGGAATTATTAGCGGAGGCAGCTAAATGTCGATCAGAAAGTGATTGGTTAATAGGGATAAATGGGACTCGAGTATTTACGGCACGCTTTAAAATTCTGTTATCAGTGGGAAGAGTACAAACTCCAACCTTGGCAATCTTAGTGCAGCGAGAAAAAGAGATTCAAGATTTTAAGCCAACACCTTATTGGGAAATATTTGCTGAATTTTCTTCGCCCAATGGCAACTACCTCGGAAAGTGGATTGATAGTGAAGACCGAGTTTATGACCGGCAACAAGCTCAATTGATTGAACAAAAGGTTCAGGGGAAAAAAGGGAAGGTAATAGATTTTTCTGATAAAAAAACTAAAGAACAACATCCTCTTCTCTATGACCTCACCGAATTACAGCGTGATGCCAATAAAATTTTTGGTTTTTCGGCTAAAAGAACCCTTAATTCTGCTCAGAAGCTTTATGAAACCCATAAACTTATTACTTATCCAAGAACTGATTCACGATATCTTTCTAATGATTTAATTGAACAGGTGATAAATGGATGGAATATGCTGCGAAAATGCGGTTTTGAAGAATTAACTCAAGATTTTTTTGACTCAAAAAAAGCCTTAAAAGATAGCAGAGTGTTTGATAATAGTCGAGTATCTGATCATCATGCCATCATACCGACTGGGGAAAAAGTAGATTGGGATGCCCTGGGACGAGATGATCATAAGATTTTGGAGCTTATTTGTAAAAGGTTTATTTCGGTTTTTTATCCCGAAGCGATTTGGGCGCAAAGACGAATTAAAACCGAGGTCAATGGTGAGGACTTTATCAGTAAGTCAAAAATATTAGTTGAACCGGGATGGAGGAAAGTATATGGAAAAGAAACTGGATCGGAGGAAGTTGAATATTTACCGGAAATTGCAATCGGAACAGAAGTTACAGTAGAAAAAGTTTGGATTGAAGATAAAGAAACCAAAGCTCCACCGCGTTATACTGAAGCATCCCTTCTTTCTGCCATGGAAGGAGCTGGAAAGTTCGTTGAAGATGAAGAGCTGCGAGAAATAATGAAAGAATCCGGATTAGGTACTCCGGCAACCCGAGCGGCGATTATTGAACGTTTAATTGAGGTTGGCTATTTAGATAGAGAAGAGAAAACTTTAATTCCTTCTCCCAAAGGTATTGAATTGATAAATTTAATTGAAAGTATTCCAGTAATAGAATTAGCCTCACCGCAATTAACAGGCCAATGGGAGAAAAAGCTCATTTTAATTGAAAAAGGACAGTTTACTCGACAAGAATTTATGGATGAAATTAGGAAAATGACCGTCGAGATTGTTTCAAAGGTAAAAGAGAAACCAGAAAATGGCGAGCGGACTAAAATGAATACCAACATCGGTACTTGTCCAATTTGTGGATCGCCAGTTCAGGAAAACCGAAGCGCTTTTGCCTGCATACAATGGAAAGAAGGATGCCCCTTTACTTTGTGGAAAAAAATTTTAGGAAAAACTATTACCCGAAACCAAGCGCAGAAGCTCATTACTCAAGGAAAGACCGATGTTATTTCTGGATTTAAATCAAAAAAAGGGAAATTCTTCAAAGCCCGATTAGTTCTTCAAGATGGTGGAAAAATAGGGTTTGAATTTAGTTCCCCAAATTATAAAAAGAATGATAACATTACTTCAGCTTCTAAGAATAAAACCTAAAAATTAAAAATTGATGAAGTGATTTTTAATTTATAAAAAATGTGATTTAGAATGAGATATAATAAGAACCAAAATGGTTTAGCAATAAAAATTGATGCCTATAAAATAATAAAATTTAAAAAGGTTCTTAAAGAGCCTATCTTTTTTAGAATTTAATTGCGTCCGAATTGAAAGGGAGAATAGGTGTGGAAAAATTCATAATTCAGGGAGGAAATCCTTTATCAGGTTTAGTAGAAATTGGTGGTTCTAAAAACGCAGCGCTTCCTATTCTTGCCGCAACACTTTTAAGCGAAACTCCCTCCATTATTAGAAATATTCCTGATTTATTAGATGTAAATACCATGATTTTGGTGCTGCAAAGCTTAGGAGTCAGAATTGAAAAAATAGCTAAAGGAGCTTATCAAATTTTTCCAGATTCTTTAATTAAATCGGATGCCCCATATGAATTAATTCGAAAAATGAGAGCTTCTTTTTTAGTCACTGGTCCACTCATAACTAGGTTGAGAAGAGCACAAGTGCCACTTCCGGGTGGATGTGCAATTGGTTCAAGACCAATTGACCTCCATATTAAAGGTTTTCTTCACTTAGGTGTTCAAGTATCGATGCATTCGGGGTATGTCGAAGCTTGGGTTGACCAACTTCATCCTGGAGAGATATATTTGGATTTTCCTAGTGTAGGTGCCACTGAAAATATTATGATGTTAGCTTCAGTTATTCCAGGAGATAGTGTTATAGCGAATGCAGCACGAGAACCTGAGGTTACAGACCTGGCAAACTTTCTTAAGGCGATGGGTGCAAAAATTGATGGAGTTGGAACTGATACTATTGTAATTCATGGAACCCCCAAATTATACGGCTGTGATTATTCAATTATTAATGACCGGATAGAAGCTGGGACTTTTTGTGTTGCGGCTGCCGTTACTGGTGGAAACGTGGAAATCAAAGGAGTTAATCATGTTGCCATGCGTTCGATAGTTACTAAGTTGGAAGAAATTGGCGCAAGAGTTACCAAGGTTTCCGAAGATAGCTTATTGGTTTCTATGAAGGTAAAACCACATGCAACTGATATTAAGACTATGCCCTACCCTGGTTTTCCTACTGATATGCAAGCACAATTTATGACCCTTCTCTGTTTGGCTGATGGAGTAAGTGTTATAACTGAAACGGTGTTTGAGAATCGTTTTGCTCATGTGGGAGAATTGGAAAGAATGGGAGGGAATATTAAAGTTGAGGGAAGAAGTGCGATTGTAGTTGGGGTAGAGAAACTTACTGGGACTCAGGTTACCGCTTCTGATTTGCGAGCTGGTGCTGCTTTGGTTTTGGCGGGTCTGGCAGCGGAGGGGACCACTAATGTATATGGTGTTTCTCATGTTGATCGTGGATATGAAAATTTAGAAAAGAAACTACTTAAACTTGGTGCTTCAATAAAGAGGGTTAACGAATAAACAGGAGGATTTTCTTTATGTGGAATAAGCGATTGGGAGTGGATTTAGGTACAGCAACTACTCTTATTTATGTTCATGGAAAAGGAATTGTTATGAACGAGCCCTCGGTAGTGGCACTGGCAAAGGGGACGAATAAAATTTTGGCGATTGGAAAAGAAGCCCGGGAAATGATTGGGAAAACCCCTGAGTATATCGTTGCCCATCGACCTCTCAAAGATGGTGTTATTGATAGTTATGAAATTACCCGCAAGATGTTGACTTATTTTATACAGTCAATCTGTGGAAGAAGTATTTTTAAACCTGATATTGTTATATGTGTTCCTTCAGGCGGGACCGAAGTTGAAAAAAGGGCGGTTTTGGATGCAGCTTATCATGCTGGTGCAAGAAAAGCCTTTCTTATTGAAGAACCAATGGCAGCTGCTTTAGGAGCTGGCTTGGATATCACTGAAGCCTCGGGGAACATGGTTATCGATGTTGGGGGAGGGACTACTGATATTGCCGTTCTTTCTTTAGGTGGCATAGTTATTAGCCAAACCGTCCGGGTAGGAGGAGATAAATTAGACGAAGCAATTATTCGACACCTGAGGAAAAAATTTAATCTCATGATTGGAGAACGCACCGCTGAGATTCTTAAGATTGAAATTGGGTGGGCAGTACCACCACGGGAAGAAAAGGCTGCTGATGTGAAAGGACGGGACCTAATTTCAGGTCTTCCTAAAACGATTACTATTACTTCTTCTGAGGTTTATAAATGCTTTTCAGAACCACTTTCATCAATTATTGATGCAGCACGAATAGTTTTAGAGCATACTCCCCCCGAGTTGGCAGCTGATATTGGAGAAAAAGGAATATGTTTAACTGGTGGAGGGTCGCTAATGCATGGGATGGATGAAATGATTGGGAAAGCATTAACCACTCCAACTTATGTAGCTGAAGACCCAGTTTCCTGTGTAGCTTTAGGAGCTGGAAAAGTGTTAGATAATTTAAAATTACTCCGCGAGGGTTTCTTGTATACTAAAGGGAGGAATAGTTAGTATTTGAAACAGAAAAAATCGGGTCGGACATTTTATCTTTTTTGGTTTTGTTTTTTGATAATATCTTTTCCCTGCCTTGGTTTTGCTGACAATATCCAATATTTTCCCATTCAATCGGTAAAACGTAATATGGAAGGGATTGGTAAAAGTGTTTTTTATGGAACGAGAATTGAGAATTTTAATATTGAAGTTTTGGATGTGGTCATTGGAAAGGATATCAATCAAAGTTATATTGTTGTTAAAGTAACCGATGAGAAAATAAAAAAAATGGGCGGGATTTCGGCTGGTATGAGTGGAAGTCCAATTTTTTTGGATGGCAAAATAGCCGGTGCCTTGGCCTATAGTTGGGAAACCAAAGATAACTTAATTGGAGTGGTCACTCCAATTGAAGCCATGTTTAAACTCTGGGATAAATTACCCGAGTCCTCCACAGTTTTACCCATTACCCCAAGTTCGGTCATTTTTACTATCGGATTGAGTGAAAGAGCCGGAAAAAGACTTCAAGAAAAAGAAAAGTTTTTTTCTCGAGAAATTATTGCTTTACCTGCAACCTTGTACAACCAACGTCAAAACCTTAAATCAGTTGAAATTCAACCTGGCAGTGCTATAGGCGTTCAGTTAATTCAAGGTGACGTGGATGTTGTAAGTTTGGGGACCCTAACTTGGCGGGAAGATGAAAAAATTTTAGCCTTTGGTCATCCCTTTATGCATCAAGGGAAGGTGAATTATTTTCTTTCTACCATGTATGTAAATTTTAGCTTAGAAGGTAAGGACTTTCCGTTTAAAGTGGGTACTCCTATTCAACCAGTAGGGGTTATTGAAGAGGATCGAAGCGCAGGAATAGCCGGTCGTTTGGGGGTGATGCCTAAAGTAACTAAAGCTGAGATTGAAATTGGGAATGAAAAAGAAATTTTGACTAAGAATAATTTTGAAATTATTCAAGATGAAAATGTAATCGTGGAGTTTTTTCCAGAAATTATTTTGAATTCTATAGATCAAGCACTTGATAGTCAAAGACCGGGTAGTGTCAAGGTTAATTTATCAATCGAAGGGGAAGAATTTCACTTTCAGAATGAGTTTTTTTGGGTTAGTAATTTAGATATTTCTAGTTATACCTCGAATAATTTAGGGAAAATTCTTGAAGATATTTTTAAAAATCCTTTTCAATCTATTAAAGCTAATGAAATAAAAATTAAAATAACGTTTATTCCAGATATTCGTGAGGCTACTTTTAGAAATCTTTTTCTCCCGGTAAATGTGAAAAGAGGAAACGATTTAAAAGGAAGAATCGATTTGAATCTCTATCGACAAGGGATAAAAAGTCTTGATTTTGGTTTGTTTATACCTAAAGATTTTGTTCCTGGAGAAGCTGAAGTTGTTGTTCGAGGTTTAACCTGGGGTGATGAAAATACCCAATCAACTTCATTACAAACCGATTTTGATAGTTACCTTGATGAAAAAGTAAAACAATTGAAATCGAATGGCCTCATCATTGAAATGAGAAGCAAGGGTGATACTTTTACCAGCAGTAATCAGAAAAGTTTCTTTTCTGAAGTTGTTTCTCTCCCTTTTGTTTTAGAAGGTTCTTTTACTGGTAGCGTTGTGGTTTTGGAGTAAAACCTTGAAAAGGTTCATCATTTCCCTCTCTATATTAGCAATAATTATAGTTATAATTTTATTTTTTGGTTATCAACGTGTAATAAATATTGCCATAGATAAATTGCTGAATCAAATCAACACTGGACCAACTCGGCTGGTTTATCAACAAGCAACCTTTTCCTTTCCCCGGAATATTAGAATTGTTGGCCTTTCCCTTTTCAATGATGATTTCTCCTTTCATGCTCCCCAGATTAGTATTTCTTTTGATTGGGGTCTTTTGTTTGGCCAGGATAAAAGAATAATTGCCACTATTCCTAAAGCTGAAATTTTGTCTAATTCAAAAAATTTTTTTCAAAATGTGAGGGATTTCCAATTTCAAGTTTTTCCTAATTTTGAAATTAATATTCAAAACCTAAGTTTTCCTAATGAGGTGCTCACATCAAAAGCCTTCCCTGTTTACCTTCAAAAAAAAGATAAAATAATATCTTTTCGAATTAATCATCCTAAGCTTTCCATTAATGGTGACTATATTTCCGAAGAAAAAATTAAAGTTGATTATTCATTCCTCGATAAAGAAAATCCCTTACAGGGTCAACTAATTTTTTCTTTAATTGATAATACCTTAAAAGGAACTGTTCAGAGTGGAATGAAATTTTCTTTTACTACTTTATTACTTCATAAGGAAGATGGAATTGAATTCCAAAACATAAAGATACAAAACCTGGCTGAAGGGGAAAATACCATCAATTTTCTTGGAGAGAGCCGAATATGGCTAAATAACCATCCAAAAATTCAAATAAATGGGAAGGTAACAGGTGGGGCAAGTAAAGATTACCAGGACCTTGACCTTGAACTTCAATTAGATAATATTTCAGAAATTGCCGGTAGATTTCACTTAAAAACTAAGGAGCCAAGCCTTGAGATTATATCAGATTTAATTTTCTTTCCCAAGAACTCCAGTTTTTCCCTTCATCTTCTTCCCGGGTCTATAGTTGAAGAAAATCCCATTGAAGGAGAAATTAAAGGAAATTATGCCAATCAACAAGTAAATATAGAATTTATCTCCCAACCAATGGATTTTCGATTTTCCGAAATAACCGGAAAGGGCACGATAAAAGGCAATGCTAGTCTTTCTCCACAGTCTTTTAAAGTAAAGGGTCAATTAAACAGCGAATGGATGCAATTTGGTAATTATCAAGTAGAACAAATTCTAATGCAATTTCAGTATGATCATAAGAAAATGTTATTTCAAGCAATTGGTCGCTTATTCGAGGGAGAATTGTTACTGGATGGTTCCTACTTTGATCAGCAATTTAAAGCTACTGGGACTTTAAAAAATGGTAATTTGAAAAATTTTATTGGTGAAGCTGCCCCCCCATTGGAAGGAAGTATTTCTGGATTAATTGAAATTCATCAGACCAAATCAGAGCCATTCTCAATATCTTTATCAATTACTGATGGAAATCTATTTTGGAAGGATATTTTTATAGGAAATCAAATAACCGGTAAATTGAACTACTGGGGAGATAAATTGTTGGTAACCGATTTATCCCTTCACAATCAAAATGGTGTTATAGAAGGTGAAATCGAAAAAGAATACGAAAGTTTGAAGGGGTGGATTCGTTTTAAAGACTTTCCTTTTACTTTTCCAGTTGCTGAAAGGACTTTCGAATTAGTTGGAGAAGGTTCTGGAAAATTTCAATATTCTAAAGATCAATGGAAAATCACCGGTGACTTCTACTCACCGGTATGGAATTATGAAAAATGGTCAGGAACTGATTTCGAATTTCGAGGTGAAATATCACCAAATGAAATCATCATTGAGAAATGTAAGACACA
>JAGPGC010000040.1 GCA_018056205.1 Candidatus Atribacteria bacterium
AAACTCCGTGAGGTCGCTCGAGTATTGAGTGATGAATTTCAAAAAAGAGTCATTGTTGTCGATACGTCCAACGAAATTGCTGGTGATGGTGATATTCCCCATCCAGCCATTGGACGAGCACGTCGAATGCAGGTACCGTCACCAGAAAGACAACATGATGTGATGATTGAAGCAGTTGAAAATCACATGCCAGAAGTAATAATTGTTGACGAGATCGGTCGCGAAGAAGAAGCCCGAGCGTGCCGAACCATTGCCGAAAGGGGTGTCCAGCTAATTGCCACTGCTCATGGGAATTCCCTACGGAATCTTTTATTAAACCCAACTCTTACTGACTTAGTAGGAGGTATTCAATCGGTAATCCTTAGCGATGAGGAATCACGACGTCGGGGAACCCAAAAAGCCATATTAGAACGCAAAGCAATTCCAACTTTTGATGTTGTGGTGGAACTCAGAGATCGTGATACTTTAGGAGTCTATCGAAATACTGCTGAAGCAGTTGACGTTATTTTAAGAAACTATGATCCTCGACCGGAAATAAGGAAAAAAACCAAAGACGGAGCAATCGAGGTCCTTCAGAAAAATGAGGAATTTGAGACTACTGAGGACGTATATTTGTCGGAGTGGAATCAACCGTTACATCCAGATGGGAAAATGCTACGGGTTTTTCTTTTTGCGGTGAGTCGAAACTATATGGAAAGAGCCATAACCCAGCTTAAGGCAACTCTGGAAGTTGTTGAAGATTTGAATGAAGCCGATATCGTTTTGACTCTGAAGAGTCGCTATCGGAAAAAAACTAATCGACTTCGAGAAGCTGAAAATCGAGGTATGCCAGTTCATGTTATTCGAAGCAACACTTATATTCAAGTACTCCATTTTGTCAAAGATCTTTTTGGTCTATCTGACAATTACGAAAAATCAGGAGAAACCGGTTTGATTGAAGCTGAAAAAGCAGCCAGGCAAGTACTACGAGAAAATGAGCCAATTGAGCTTGCACCGCGGAATGCCTTTGTTCGAAGACTCCAGCATAAAATTGCCGAGCGATATAATTTATTTTCTCAAAGTATTGGCGAAGAACCCTTTCGCCGAGTGACTATCTATCCAAGAAGTTTGGATGATACTCAATGAGACGTTTCCCAGGACTATTTATAACCTTTGAAGGAATCGAGGGAACAGGTAAATCAACCCATGCCAAGCGCCTTTTTGCTTTTTTAAAAGAAAATGGTTATCCAGTTCTTTTTACTGCTGAACCGGGTGGAACAGAGGTTGGTAACCAAATTCGATCGATACTTCTTCATCCTCAGACCGGAGAAGTTGATGCTGTAACTGAACTTTTTCTCTTTGAAGCCTCGCGCCGGGAACACGTCCTACAAGTCATTCAACCAGCCTTACAAGCTGGAAAGATTGTTTTATGTGTGCGTTTTTGCGATTCCACTATAGCTTACCAGGGGTTTGGGAGAGGTTTATCAATTGAGACCATTCAATGCCTCAATCAATTGGCTACTAATGGTGTTGTTCCAGATTTGACCCTGCTTTTGGATATCGATCCTGAAGAAGGTCTGAGGCGCTCATTTCATCATACCTCTCCTCAAGAATTGCGTTTTGAAGAAGAATTTATGAAAAAAAAAGAAGTTTTAATTTCCATTCGGAATGGATTTTTTAAAATTGCCGAAGGGGAACCGAAACGATTTCGGGTGATATCTACTTTTGAATCAAAAGATGTGGTTTTTGAAAGGATAAAAAATTGTGTTTTATCAGTTATTCAGGACAATAAAAAGGAGGAATAGGCCATGAAGCCAACTTCTCTATTAATATGTGTCGTTCGAGATCAAGACGCTTTGAAGCTGGTTGATATCCTCAGAGCAAAACAAATATCTTTTACCAAATTGGCTTCTACCGGCGGATTTTTAAGGGAAGGAAATACCACACTTTTAATTGGAATCGATGAAGCAAAAAAAAATGAGGTTATTGAATTGATAAGAAGCCAATGTGAACATCGAGAAGAATATGTTGAATCTGCTATTCCGGTAAATGAGCCAATTGGACCCTATGTTCCACAACAGATCAAAGTTGTTCGGGGAGGGGGAGTGTTGTTCGAAGTTCCCATCGAACGTTACGAAAGGTTTTGATGCAATGAGTTGGTCAGAGATATGTGGGCATGATTTTCAAAAGCGGTTTTTTCAACGAGTTTTTCAAAATCAGTCTCAAAGTCACTCTTATCTTTTTTCTGGACCTGAAGGTGTTGGAAAAACAACTTTTGCTTTTGAAATAGCTCGGATTTTCAATTGCGATCGTCCAACCTTAGATGGTTCTTGTGGTTCTTGCCCAAATTGTCGGATGATTAATGCTGGAACCCATCCTGATCTGTTCGTACTTTCTCCTCGGGAAAATAAAATATTTGTGGAGGATGTTCGCGATTTTATCTTTCGTTTGGGACTAAAAAGAGTTTTTGGTAAGTACCGGATTGGTATTGTTGAATCAACTGAGTTATTCAGTAAAGAAGAGATTCAAAATTGCCTTTTAAAGACAGTTGAAGAACCTCCGGAAAAAAGTATTATTATTCTTCTCACTTCTCAGGTTCAGGTCTTGTTGCC
The DNA here is from genome assembly GCA_018056205.1 of Candidatus Atribacteria bacterium. GTDB lineage: Bacteria > Atribacterota > Atribacteria > Atribacterales > Atribacteraceae > Atribacter. The sequence continues at coordinate 2,592 of JAGPGC010000040.1, forward strand.
CACTCTCCTTTCTCGCTGTCAAAGAATTAATTTTCAGTTAATGAGTCCAAAGGTCATAAAAGAATTTATCCAGAATAAATATAATATAACCGAAGAAAAAGCCTTAGATATTGCTAAGCAATCGTTGGGTCGAATGCGGAATGCTATTGAGCTGATAGAAGGAAATCAACCATTAATTGAAAAATCATTCTTTTTTTGGGATTGGATTCTGAGTGAAAATGAAATTTTTTCATTAGGTCCCTGGTTTACTGAAAATAAGGGCAAAATAATAGAGATATTTTCGCAGTTGGAATGGTATTTGCGAGATGTCATAATCTACCAAATCATTGGAGAGAGTAGCGATCAAATCCAAAGTTATTCTGGTTATAAACAGCGGATAGTTGCTGATTCAAATCGATTATCACTAGAATTGGTTTCTGGTATTATCTCGGCTATTGAACAATTAGAGAAAGATTTAAAGAGCAATCTCAATTATGATAATATTTTGCTGGATTTTGTTTTAATGTTAAGGGAGGAATTAGTGAGTGCCTTACGTTGTCGGAATTAAGTTCGAGCAGAATTTAAAAATGTATTTTTTTGAAGCCAAAAACTTTGATTTGCATTTTGGTCAGAAATGCGTGGTCGAAACAGTACTTGGTTTAGAAATGGGTGAAGTAGTGAAAAGACCATTTTTTTGTGAGAATATAAAAAATAGCCTTAAACCGATTATTCGACCAGCCCAGGAAATTGATATTTTGCAACTACAAAGTAATCGAGAAAAAGAAAAGGATGCCTTTGCCATAGCTAATCAGAAGATACAAGAACACCAGCTTTCTATGAAATTACTAAGAGCTCATTACACTCTTGATCGGGGAAGATTAACTTTTTATTTTGGTTCAGAGGAACGGATTGATTTTCGCAATTTAGTAAAAGATTTAGCAGCTATCTTCCGAACTCGGATAGAACTTCGTCAAATGGGAGTTCGGGACGAAGCAGGTATGATTGGGGGATGTGGGATGTGCGGCCGTGAATTGTGCTGTAGCACATTTCTAATCAATTTTGAGCCAATATCGATTAAAATGGCTAAGGAACAAAATTTAGCACTGAATTCAGCAAAAATATCCGGAGTCTGTGGTCGTTTGATGTGTTGTTTATCTTTCGAATATTCTCAATATAAAAAATTGATCTACCAGCTTCCTAAGAAAGGAAGTAAAATTTTAACTCCCCTGGGGTTAGCCAAAATTCTTGAAGTAGATATTTTTAAGGATATGATTCGCCTGGAACTTGAAGATGGGAAAGAGATATGTATTAATGAAGAGGAATACAACCGATTTTTTCTTTAATTGTTTTTCTTAATGGCATTTTGAATGATAAAGGTGGTGTAAAACTGTGGAAGAAGTACAGGTCCAAAAAACAACTTGGTATCAAAATTTAACAACAGAGCAAGAAAAAGTTTGGTTTGAAGAACAAATTAGGCAATGCGAAAAAGATATTACTCGATTTGCCTGTCATATTACTGGTAACATGGAAAAAGCCAAAGATTTGATTCAAGAAGCTTTTTTGAGAGCTTATAAATATCGCCATAGTTATAACGATAAATATCCCTTTCGAAATTGGTTGTATACCATTCTTTTAAATATTCACCGGCATAACTGCAAGAAAGAGAAGTTGTTTAAGACTATTATTCCTTGGAAAAATTATGATGATGAAGAACAAGAAGCCTGGGATTTTATTGAAAGCGAGGAAGAAGGTCCGGAAGTTAGAACCTTAAAAAAACAATTAGTAGTTGATATTGAAAAAGCCATACAGAAGCTTCCCTTGAAAATGAGAGAAGTGATTATTTTATGTGACCTGATTGGTTATTCCTACGAAGAAGCCAGCGAAATCGTTAGTTGTCCTTTAGGTACTATTCGGTCGAGACTTCATCGGGCAAGACGTCAAGTACAAAAAGAGCTGGAAAATGTCTATGGAGAAGATTTACTCACCTCTTGGAGATGAGAATTATGGAATGTGAACGGATTAAAAAATTACTTTCAGCATATCTCGATGGTGAGTTGTTAGAAGACGAAATGAAAGAGGTGCGTAGGCATCTTTTTGCTTGTTCTAAGTGTGAAATAGAATTCAAAAAAATTAGAAATATGAAGGGATTAATGGCTAAATTTGGGAGGTCTTTTGCACCCAGAGTTGACTATGAATTTCATTATGATATGCTTCAATCCCACTTAAAAGGATACCGGTTGAAAGAGATTCTTCTTTTTTCAGTATTGGCCTGTGTTGTTCTTCTTCTTTTGGTATTTTTTATCCCCAACTACAAAAGTAGCGTGTTGGTATCGAATGCTGATACATCTTTAGGAGAGATTCATCGCAATCTCACCGGCGATAGCTATGATGTACCAAGGAATTCAGGGAAAGTTGTAGTTAACTTTTTAAAACAAGTTTCGAATGATTGGGAATGAAAAAATTAACCCGATTATTAATATTCTTAATTATCCTTGCTTCTTTTTTTGCTACCTACTCTTCTCAAGCTCGAATTTTGAGTCCGGAAGAAAGCCGACTTTTTTTAAAACGCATTATCCAGAATAGTACTGCTCAGAGCTATTGGGGAATATGGAAACTGACCGATTATACCAACGATGATTATAACAATGAGAGTCAAAATATTTTCTATGAAGTTGTTTATATTCCTGGTTTTGGGTTTGGCTGGGTAAATCTTGATAATCCCCATTATTATATTATTGGTGATGGCACTTACCGATTCGTTTATGATGAAAAAAAGCAAATGATCACCGCTGTGTATCCCGGTTTTGACCTACCTTTCCTTCCATTGGGAGAAGATAACATTGATCTTTTGGTTTCAAACTATTTAGTTAATGTTGAAGAGGACCTGGTGTTGATTATTTCTCGGGAAAGAAATCAGGTGGTAAAATCTTTCCATTTGGACCAGGGGCAAGCACTGGTTAGTCAAACTTATTATTCTCAGGATGGACAGGTAGAAAAACAAGGAGAATATGTTTATCGTATTGATCAACCCGACAACGAACGAATTTGGAAAATTTTTCAAATAATGCAGCAAGTTACTAAAAAGAAAAATAATTTCCCCGAAGTTATTTTCAACCGAAAACAAATGCTTATTCCTCATTTACTCCCTCCAGGTTATGCTTTACGTCGATCCTATCTCGTTGAGGGTGATCAAGGAAAGATGTATCAAATGGTATTTAGTGATGGGATAAATTTTTTCTCGTTGTTTCAAACCCTTTTACCTCCTCAACCAAAATTTACCAGTAGAGTTCGAAGGATAGTTATCAAAAAAGACGGAGATCTTAATACTCTTATAGGGGAAAAAATGGGAAGACAAATATTTTTAGTGGGTAATTTAAGTCATAAAGTCTTGAGCGAAATTTTTGAATCGATTACTAATGAGGGAGGTTAATAGTATGGAAAAAAAGATAAAATTTATTCAATTATTTTCTTTTTTTATTTTTTTCTTAGTATTATTGACTGGTTGGGCTCAGGCTGTCGATTCTATTATGCCTGAAGAAAATAATATTGTCGCTGATATAGTTGAGAAAGCCGGACCATCAGTAGTTTATGTGGATACTCTCTCTTTTGCCACTTATCGAAATCCTTTTACTCCCTTTTTTAATGATCCCTTTTTCCGAGATTTTTTTGACTTTTTTCCTCAGCCAGAAGAACGAAGAATTCCTCAAAAAGGTTTAGGCTCAGGTTTTATCTTCCGATCTGATGGCTATATTCTCACTAATGAGCATGTTATTCAAGGTGCCGAGCAAATTAAGATTACCCTTAAGGATGGTAGAAAATTTGATGGAAAGGTAGTGGGGTCAGATCCCTTAACCGATATTGCTATTATAAAAGTGAATGCTACCGATCTTCCCACTCTTCCTTTGGGGGATTCTGACCTAGCCCGGGTGGGAGAATGGGTTATTGCTATTGGAAATCCCTATGGTCTATCCCATACGGTTACCGTAGGAGTTTTAAGTGCTAAGGGTAGACCAATTTACTCGGGAGATGCCGGAAGAGAGTATGAAAATTTTTTACAAACTGATGCGGCGATTAATCCTGGCAATAGCGGGGGACCATTATTGAATATCAAAGGTGAAGTTATTGGGATTAATACCGCCATTCTTCCTTTTGCCCAGGGAGTTGGGTTTGCTATCCCCATTAATATGGCAAAAAACTTATTAGAACCTTTAATTGAAGCTGGCAAAGTTGTTCGTTCCTGGATAGGGGTTTATCTTCAAGACCTAACTCCTGATATGATTCAACAATTTGGGTTAACCGAACCAAAAGGTGCTTTAATAGCCGATGTGGTGCCAAATAGCCCTGCTTCAAAAGCGGGAATTCAACGAGGTGATGTTATATTAAAAATAGATAATCAGGAGGTTGTTAACACTTCGGTTTTTCATTCTCTAATTCGAGATAAAAAACCAGGTAACCAAGTCATTTTGTCGATTTGGAGAGACAACCAGGTGAAAGAATTTAGGGTGACTTTAGAGGAACTCACGACTGATGAGGTAATTTCTTCAGAGTTATCTCCAGATCTAAAATTGGGTTTTGAAGTTGATGAAATCACTCCAGAATTAGCTAGAAAATATAATTTGAGGACATTATCAGGTGTTGTCATTACTCGAATTGACTCCCAAGAAATATTAGATTCAGGTTACCTCAGAGAAGGAGATGTTATTTTACAACTCAATCGTCTGAGAATTAGAAACCGACAAGATTGGGATGCAGCTTTACAAATGGTTGAACCTGGTGATAAATTAATTATTTTAGTAGATCGAAGGGGTCGAACTTTTTTTGTTCCAATCGAAGTTAAAAGTTCAAACTTTCTCAAACCATGAAAGATAAATTGGGGTGGGGAAAACTCTACCTTTGTCCCACCCCCATTGGGAACTTGGGAGATATTACCTATCGCACAGTAATGATACTAAATCAAGTGGATCGTATAGCTTGTGAGGATACCAGAGTATCTAGTAAACTTCTGCAACGGTATTCTATAAAAAAACCTTTAATTTCCTACCATGCCCATAATTATCAGACAACAATCCAAAAGATTGTCATTCATCTTAAAGCCGGAGAAAATATTGCTTTAATCACCGATGCTGGAATGCCAGGAATTCAAGATCCAGGAATGGAATTAGTAAATAAAATGATTCAAGATCGAATTGATTTTGAAGTATTACCAGGTGCATCTGCGGTTTTACCGGCGGTGGTCTATTCTGGTTTTTCTTCCAAGGGATATGTTTTTTTAGGTTTTCTTCCCAAAACTGGGAGTGAACGTAGAAAGCTATTAGAGCATTCACTTTTTTCTTCACCAGCCGTTGTCCTTTATGAGTCACCTCAAAGAATATTTTCAACTCTGCAAGAAATTCAAAATATAGTTGGGGAAGAAAGGAAAGCCGTCCTTTGCCGAGAGTTAACCAAACTTCATCAAGAAGTAATAAGAGGGACACTGAAAGATCTAAATAAAGCATTAATTCAGAAAAAAGTCATTAAAGGTGAATTGGTGTTGGTGTTAGAGGGGTTATCTTTAAGCGAAAACTCGATTCTCCCTTTAGTCAGGAAATGTATTGAGCAACTTCTGTTAACCGGCCATTCTGAAAAAGATACCGTAGAATTGACCAGTTCAATTTTTAATCTAAAGAAAAATAGGTTAAAAATTGAAGTTAATCGCCAAAAAAACCCTCATTATGGGGAAGCCGGAAAAATTTTTGAAAAGGTTGAGCCTCAAGATATTGATCCAGAAAAATAAAGTCTTTTGATGAAGTTTAACCTCTCTTTACAAAAACCCAGAATTGATTTTATTCATAAAAATTGGTTTAATGGATGCGGTACAGGAGGTGTTTTTTATTAAAGCACACCATGAATCTGCCGAAGTCATTTTATTTTTGGTTGCTCTTTCTTCCCTATTATTTTTAATTGGTATTATTGTAGTACTCTTGGTTGAAGGGTTACCCACCTTTCGTGAAG
>JAGPGC010000041.1 GCA_018056205.1 Candidatus Atribacteria bacterium
CCTGAGCGATATGTTCGCTTCGGCTTTTATTCATCTGACATCCAAATGTTTCAATATAAAAAGTCGGTTGATTCATATTAATCTTCTACTCTTTTGATAAATAAGGCCTGTACCTAATTCATTTCATTCCCAGTACAGGCCTTATTATTAAAAAATAATATTTTCTACTTATTTCGAGGTCGTACAATCAATTTAATGGCAGTTCTTTCTTCACCATCAATGTTGATATCGGTGAAGGCTGGAATACATACTAAATCAACTCCATTTGGTGCAAGAAATCCGCGAGCAATAGAGATAGCTTTAATTGCTTGGTTAACAGCACCAGCACCTACAGCCTGTATTTCGACAATTTGTTTTTCTCGAATAATTCCAGAGAGAGCACCGGCAACTGAATTTGGATTTGATTTTGAAGACACTTTCAGTATATCCACCTGTGAATATCCTCCTTGTTGAAGTCAAAATTAAGATCAATTATAATTTAACTCGAACTGAATCGTGAGATTGATACCGATTTTCCAGTTTCATTATCAACATCCACAATAACACCGTTCAAAATCACATTATCTTTAGCAACGTTATACCGAACTGGTATTTGAGTTAAAAAACGATTTAAAATTTGCTTAGTTTCTATGCCAATAACGGAATGATGAGCGCCAGTCATACCAATATCGGTAATGTAGGCAGTTCCACCGGGAAGTATTTTTTCATCCGCTGTGACGACATGAGTATGAGTTCCAATAACACCAGAAACCCGACCATCACAATACCAGCCGAAAGCAATTTTTTCCGAAGTTGCTTCGGCGTGAAAATCAACCAGAACAATATTGGTTTCTTTTTCAATTATTTCAAGTTCTTTATCAATGGTTTGAAATGGACAATCAAGTGTTGGCATAAAAACCCGACCACTAAGGTTGATAACTGCCCATTTTCTATTGTTAGTTTTAAGAATGATTGAACCGTTTCCTGGAACACCAGGTGGATAATTCAAAGGACGCAACAACCTAAATTGGTTGTCAATATAAGGAATAACTTCTTTTTTATCCCATACATGATTACCAGTAGTAATCACGTCTATTCCATATCCAAGTAGCTCCTCAGCTGTTTCGGGAGTGATTCCAAGCCCGCCAGCGGAATTTTCACCATTAACGATAACGGCATCGATATTGTATGATTTTTTTATTGTTTTGATTTTTTCACCAACAATTTTTCGACCCGGTTTGCCAATAACATCTCCTATGATGAAGAATTTCAAGGCGAATTCCTCCTACTTGGCATATTCAACCGCTCGAGTCTCACGGATAACAGTTACTTTAATTTGACCTGGATATTCAAGCTCTTTTTCGATTTTCTTTACGATATCATAAGCTAATTTTGCCGCCAGTGCGTCATCCAACTTTTCGGGTTTAACGATAATTCGTACTTCTCGACCAGCTTGAATGGCATAGGATTTTTCCACACCTTCAAAAGAATTGGATATTTTTTCCAATTGCTCCAATCGTTTGATATAGGCTTCTAAACTTTCTCGACGTGCCCCGGGTCGTGAAGCTGATATAGCATCGGCAGCTTGAATTAAAACTGCTTCGATGGTTTGAGGTTCGATATCATTATGATGGGCTTCAATGGCATGAACGATTTCCCATCTCTCACCATAACGCTCAGCCAATTCAGCACCTATTTTAGCATGGGGTCCTTCAATTTCATGATCAAGGGATTTCCCAATATCGTGAAGCAAACCAGCCCTTTTGGCTAAATTGACGTTTAATCCCAGTTCGGAAGCCATAATTCCAGCAAAATGAGTCACTTCTTTAGAATGCTGAAGTACATTTTGTCCATAACTGGTTCGATAATAAAGTTTTCCTAAAAGCTTTACCAGGTCAGAATTGACATTTTTCATTCCAGTGTCAAAAAGGGCTTGTTCGCCTTCTTGGATTATTCTTTCTTCAACCTGGACTTTTGCTCTTTCTATTAACTCTTCAATCCTTGCTGGGTGAATCCGACCATCTAAAATGAGCTTTTCCAAAGCAATACGAGCGATTTCCCGACGGATAGGGTCAAAGGATGAGATGATAACCGCTTCCGGAGTGTCATCGATAATCAGATCAACTCCAGTCATCATCTCAAAGGTACGAATATTTCTTCCCTCTCGACCGATTATGCGCCCTTTCATATCATCGTTGGGTAAAGTTACTATTGAAACAGTATTTTCTGCCGTATATTCAGCCGCATAACGTTGAACTGCTTGAATAACGATATCGCGAGCATTTTTTTCGGCTTCCTTTTTGGCATATTCTTCCGCTTCTTTTATTTTTAAACCAGTTTCAAAGGCTAAAGTTTTTTCTAAGCGATCAAGAAGCTCATCGCGGGCGTCCTCGATAGTTAACCCAGCAATTCGGGCGAGCTCTTCAATTTCTTTAGCTTTCATTTCCTCCACTTCTTGAAGAGTTCTTTCGGTTTCTTCTTGGATTTTTTGAAGATGGTTTTCTCTTTTTTCTATCTGATCGTTTCTTCTTTCTAACATTTCCTCTCTTCTCAACAAACGAGCTTCTAAACCCTGTAAGTCTTTCCTCTTTTTTTTCATATCTTCTTCTAAAGTTTGTTTTTCTCGAAGGATCTGTTCTTTTGAACTTAACAGGGCTTCTTTTTTTATTGTTTCGGCTTTCCGGTTGGCATCCTGAAGTATTTCTTGAATTTTTTGTTCCACATCTTCTTTTTCTTGCTGCAGTTGTTTTAATTTATAGGACATGCCAATTTTAAATCCTAATCCGACTCCGACCACAATACCTATTAATATATATATAAGCAACATTTGTGCGATCACCCCTTATTCAATTTTCAAAGTACGGATAATAAGCCTGATGGCTAATGACTGGTTCTATTCGATGTGTTTAAAAGCTTTGAGATTTTCTCTGATTATTGAAATAAATTTTATGCCAATTAAAGATTATGTTAAAAACTGCGTAAGTAGTATTTTACTGATGGTGAAAGATCAAGTCAAGGTAACTCACCTTTCTGATCAGCTTGGAATTGAGCCCAGGACCATTCGGCTATTTCAAAACTGAATCCCTTACGTGCTAAACGTTGAATGATTTTTTCTCGGTTGGTTTCCCCTTCTTGGAACCATTTTCGTATCAAATTGATTCCATCTTTTACTTCTTCAGAAACTGGAAAATAGGTGTTTCTTAGCTGATTGATCAGATCTTCTTCGATGCCCAATCTCTCCAGTTCCATTTTATAGGCCCAGAAACCACGGGGATTACATCTTCTTTTTTCTTCCAAATAGGTTTTCATAAAAAACTCATCATCGAGATATCCATCTTGAGCAAAAAATTGAAGGTACTCTTCAATGGCGTTTTCCGGGTATCCTTCGGCTATTAACTTTTCCCTGAGTTTTTTTCTAGTGTACCAAGATTTACTTATCAGTCGGACAATTCGTTCCTCTAAGGATAACTTCCTTTTCATTTGGTCAATTCATAACCAAATTTGGGTCTATATTCATTTTTTCCAAAGCTGCGATTAAAATTTGGTTAGCAATATCAGGATTTTCCTTTAAGAAGGCTCGAGTATTTTCACGACCCTGTCCTAAGCGATTTTCATTAAAAGAAAACCAGCTTCCGGCTCGTTTTACCAATCCGTTATTTTCTCCAAGAGTGAGAACTTCACCTTCTCGAGATATTCCTTCCCCGTAGATTAACTCGATTTCTACTTCTTTAAAAGGAGAAGCCACTTTATTTTTAACAACTTTAACTCGAGTTTTGGTTCCAATAATATCGCTATCGGTAACGCGAATAAAATCTCTTTTACGGACATCAATACGAACACTGGCATAAAATTTTAAAGCTCTACCTCCTGGTGTAGTTTCAGTTGGGCCATAAATGTTGCCAATGTTTTCTCGCAATTGATTAACAAAAATAGCAACGGTTCTGGTTTTGCTGATAAATCCAGTCAACTTCCGTAATGCTTGAGACATAAGACGTGCTTGTAGCCCAATGATTTGTTCTCCGATAGTTCCTTCCAATTCAACTCGTGGAACCAAAGCAGCTACTGAATCCAAAACTACTGCGTCCACTGCTCCACTTCTGACCAAGGTATCGACAATATCCAGCGCCTCTTCAGCGGTACTCGGTTGAGAAAGAAGCAGTTTGTCAACTTGAACCCCAATTTTTCCTGCATAGATAGGATCTAGGGCATGTTCAGCATCGATGAAAGCGGCTATTCCACCCTTTTTTTGTGCTTCGGCAATAATGTGAAGAGCAATGGTGGTTTTTCCCGAAGCTTCTGGTCCGAAGATCTCTACAACCCGACCGCGAGGGATACCACCCACTCCTAAAGCCATATTAAGAAGAACCGAACCGGTCTTTATGGTTTCAACATCAGTCGCCATATTTTCTTGGTTTAACAACATGATTGCTCCTTTACCATATTTTTTTTCAATCATGTTGATCGCTTGTTTTACCATATCTTCTTTTTCCGTCAATTATTTCACCTCTTTTAACTGTATGGTAAGCAAAGGGTTATAAATCGGTCCCTTAGGTGTCAAGGTACTTTGATAAAATGATACTTGTTGGATAGAAGTAGTATAGCATGTTGGTTGGAACAATTGTTGAGGTTGAAGGGAAACCGGATTTTTAAAACGAGCCAGTGTTAAATGGGGAGAAAAAAGTCGAGTTTGATCGATTGGTATTCTCTGTTCATTACATTGTTTATTAAAAACCTGTACTATTTTTTTCATTTTTTCACTTGATTGGTGATCAAACCCAAGCCAGATGACCCGTACTCTATTCCAGGAAGAAAATACTCCAATTTCTGTTAAGGTTGAGGTAAAACTATCGACTTGAGGGAAGAGGTTTTGAATAATTAATTTTATTTGATTGACTTGAGTGGGTAATAAAGCAGCAAAAAATTGGAGAGTAATATGAATCAGGTCAGTGCTCACCCATCGAGCCTGAGGAAATCGAGTTTGATTTTTTTCAATAATTGAACCAATAAAAGATATGGTTTCTGGGGAAAGATCAAAAGCAACAAAACAACGAAGTGGATTAGCGTTCATGATTTATAGTCCTTTTGGAGTTCAAGAAACAACTGAGTAAGAGCACTTTGAGTAGTAAGGGTTTTAATAAATTCCCGATCGCCGGAAAAAAGATTTTTTTTGACTTTGGTTTGCTGAGAATTGGATAAGGCAACGTATACCAACCCTACCGGTTTTTGTTCTGAACCACCAGATGGTCCAGCGATTCCGGTGATTCCAATGCCAATATCAGTTTTTGATTTTTTTCTAACTCCTTCAGCCAGAGCTTGAGCAACTTCTTCCGATACTGCTCCATATTGAGTAATTAATGATGGCGGAACCCCTACTGTGTCAATTTTGGCTAGATTACTATAGACTACATATCCCCGATAAAAATAGTTGGAACTTCCCGGCACATTAGTAAGACGATGACTTAATAATCCTCCACTACAGGATTCTGCGGTGGCAATGGTTAAATGAAGTTCCTTAAGAAGGTTTCCACAAGCTTGCTCCAGCGTATTCCCCCACTGAGAAAAGAGAAAAGGTTGCCAATTTTCCTTGATGGTTTTGATGACCTTCTCAGCGTCTTGAATAATTTGATGATTCTTTTGGTAAGAATAAAGATAAAACCATACTTCACTAAAATAGGGAAGATAAGCTGGTTGTATCATTTCTGGTAAAGAAGATAGATAAGGTTGGATTGCGCTTTCAAATTGAGACTCCCCTACTCCACAAATTTTAATCATCTCACTTCGATAGAATTGGTTATCGTTAGCCGGGAGATATTTTTCGATAATTGACCAAAAATATTCAGTTTCTTTTGGAACTCCAGGAATGACAAAAATTTTTTTATCCTGAAAATTAGCAACAAATCCAGGAGCTGTTCCCATGGGGTTTTTTAAGAGGAGAGATCCTTCCGGGATAAAAGCCTGTTTTTTGTTGTTTTCCGGTGGGGGAATATTGCGCATATTTTTATAATGACTAACAATTTCCTCCCATTGTTCAGGAATGAAACAAAGCTTTTTTCCTAGAAATTCAGCTACTATTTCTCGAGTTAGGTCATCTTGAGTCGGACCTAGACCTCCGGTAATAATTAAAAATTGAATTTCCCTATCTTCCAAGAGAAATTGTAATGTTTTTATAATGGTGTCCTTATGGTCAGGTGAAAAAAGAACAAACTTAGGAAAAAATCCAGCCGAGGTAAGTTTATAGGCTAAAAAATGAGCATTAATATCTTTCACCAGTCCAGTTGTTATTTCGGTACCTATGCAGAGAATTGCTGATTTCATGAATATACTCCTTCCAGATCATAGGGGGTACTTTTGGTTACAGTTACCTTTATGATATTACCCGGTTGAAAGTTTTTAGAGTTGGTCTTTATGTTGACCTTGATTTGACCATCTACATCAGGAGCATCTCCGTAAGTTCGGCCTAAATAGATCGGTTCCTTTTGGGAAAGAGGAGTTTGATCCAGAATAACCTCTAAAGAGTTACCAATTAAAGAACGATGAAAATCACTAGCTATTTTTTCCTGAATCTTCATTATTTTCTGATATCGAGCTTGCTTAATCTCTTCTTCAACTTGATGAGGCATTTGTGATGCAATTGTCCCCGATTGTGGGGAATAGATAAAACATCCTAAACGTTCAAACCGGAATGATTTTATCTGAGTAACCATTTGATTAAAGATAAAATCAGTTTCTCCAGGAAACCCAACCATTAAGGTAGTTCGAAGAAACAAACCCGGTATAGCTTGGCGAAGAGTGTTTAAATTTTTCAAAATTTTATCAATATCTGATGACCGGTTCATATTTTGTAAAATATCAGGATGTATATGTTGAAGGGGGACATCTAAATATTTGCAAATTTTCTTCGAAGTAGCAATCGTTTCAATTAATTCAGGGTCGATGCTATCAGGAGAAAGATAAAGAAGTCGAATCCAAATTCCCTCAGGGAGGAGTGATTGATCTAAAATTCGAAGCAATTGGGCAAGCATTCTTTTTCCAGCCCAATCTAACCCATAACTGCCAATATCTTGGCCAATTAAGATGATTTCTTTCACACCTTGCTGGATTAAATGAAAAATTTCTTTTTGAATCGATTCCATCTGACGACTTCTTTGTTTCCCACGAATTAATGGAATGACACAATAACTGCAATGATGATTACACCCTTCGGTAATTTTAAGATAGGCATAATGGGATGGAGTTGAAAGGAGTCGTTCGGTAGAATCATCATAAAGATAGGAAGGTTTATCGATCAATACCTGATTTTTACCGCGTCGAGTTAAGATTTCATTGATAAAAGGAAAGTCATTAACTCCAATCCAAAAATCAACTTCAGGATACTTCGATGGAAGTTGGTTTCCAAATCGTTGTGGATAACAGCCCATTACTACGAGGGTTTTACTGGGATCATTATTTTTTATTTGAACCAAACGGTTAATCCAGGATTCGGTTTCTTGGATTGCCTCGTCAATAAAACAGCAGCTGTTGACTATTATTAAATCAGCAGTTTCAGGAGTAGTTATAATTTTATATTGGGAAGAAAGAAGTTTTCCTAATACAACCTCAGAATCTACCAGGTTTTTATCACAACCGAGTGAAATAAGGGACAAACTCTTCATGGACGAAAGATTCTTTCCGATCGTTGATTGTTTTCGGCCAGGAAACCGGCTTCGGTTCCGTTGAGGGTAACTCTTACTTTTGATCCATTTAAAAAAGACATAATCAAGGGAGAATTACTTAAAAACCGATACTCTTTCTGAGGAACCAAAACCCCAGAGAATACATTTCGATTATCGTTAGTGGTTACCTGAAGCCAGGCAACCTCTTCAGCTTTTAGAACGACGCGGAGCAGATATTCTATATTGGGAGTTGAAGTAGGGACTTGAACAAAGGCCGGAGTTGATTCTGGAGCTAAATCGGTTGGAAGAAGACTGGTTTCCGGTAAATTGGTTACCTCAGTAATCGAGGTGGTTTCATTTGAATCTAAATGATCTTTCCTAAATTCGATTGACAAATAGAGTGAGGTAAAAATAGCCGCGGTAATGATAAGGTATAAAAGGATTCTTTTAAAAAAATTAGCTTTGTCTGGAGAGTATTCATGATAGATACTCGAGTGGGAAGGTTCTTTTTTAGAAGAATCGGGATAGCTCTTGTTAAAGATGGTTTTAAGAGTTTCTTGGTTGATGTTAAGCAATCTTCCATAATTTTTAACATATCCAAAGGTATAGGAATATTCAGGAAGGTCTTTCCATCTCTCTTCTTCAATTGCCCTCAAATACCGTTTATTAATAAAGGTTTGTTGTTCAATTTCTTCCAGAGATAATCCCAATTCTTCCCGCTTGCTTTTTAAAAAGTTCCCAATTCCCGGTAATTTTTCTTCACTCATTAAATATCGTCCCCTCTATTGGCGATTACTTTCCTGGGTTTACTTCCTTCGTAAGGACCGACTAGACCCTCGCTTTCCATCCGTTCAATTAACCGGGCAGCACGGTTAAAGCCAATCCGTAGTCGTCTTTGCAAAAGAGATGTCGAGGCTTTTCCATTT
>JAGPGC010000042.1:0-2598 GCA_018056205.1 Candidatus Atribacteria bacterium
ACATCAGATAGAGCAACGTATTCTCGGTTCTCGGTATAGAGTTCATGTATCAAACGACCCTGATTATCATAAACCCGGGTGGTAAAAGAGGGTCGAAAATTATCAATCTGACTGGATATGACTTGAATATCATCTAAACAAAAAAATTGAACCAATAGGAAGAAAACCGTACCAAACAAAATACCGAAAAAAAATGCTGAAACAATTGGATAACGGAAGAACTTCGACCGAGAACGTCGCTTTTGTTTAAGTTTGAATGAAGTCTCTCTTAAATCTTTATTATCCATAGAAATCGACCAATTTTATAGCTCAGAGTTTTCATTTAGTTAGGTTTTGATATAATTTCACTAAAATTTAATTATATCATTCAAAATCTTTTTTAGTCATTTTATTTAAATAAACAAATAATGAAATGGGTGGATAGCATGAAGAAACTTACTCGGATGGCATTGGTTGCCGCACTCTATGTTGCCTTTACTATTCTTCCGCCTTTTTATGCTTTCGCCTATGGACCTATCCAAATCAGAGTCTCCGAGGCATTTACGGTCTTACCTTTTCTCTTTCCTGAAACCATTGCGGGGGTAACCATTGGGTGTTTCTTAGCTAATATCTATGGACAGAATGGACCCTGGGACATCATCTTCGGTACTCTCATTACCTTGTTAGCTGCCGTAATCACCTCAAAAATGAAAAAGGCTTATTTAGCGCCCTTACCTCCCGTTTTATTAAACGCCTTTGGTGTCTCTATGTATCTCGCCAAACTTTTTAAAGTTCCCTATTTTTATTCGGTTTTTTATATTATGATAGGAGAACTTATTGCTTGTTATGGTATCGGATACCCACTTTTAAAAATTTTACTAAAGCATAGAATGGTGAGGAGATGACCAGATTGAATTTGGAAAAAAGGGTAATTGAAGACCTCGAAATTCTTTGTCGAGGCGTTGATGACATTATTAGTCGAGAAGACCTCCAAAAAAAATTAAATCGTTATTATCAAACCGGCCAGCCCTTAATTGTAAAGGAAGGCTTTGACCCTAGCGCGCCTGATATTCATCTTGGGCATACGGTTACTATCAGAAAATTAAGGCAGTTCCAAACTCTTGGCCATCAAGTAGTTTTTCTCGTTGGTGATTTTACTGGTCGTATCGGTGATCCAACCGGTAAAAAAGAAACTCGAAAACAATTGACCGAAGAAGAAGTCTTAACCAATGCTAAAACTTATTCAGAGCAAGCTTTTAAAATTCTCGATCCGGAAAAAACCATCATTGAGTTTAACAGTAAATGGCTTAAAAACCTTTCCTTTGTCGATCTCATCGAAATTACAGCTCATTTCACCGTTGCCCGGATGTTAGAAAGAGAAGATTTTCATCAGCGTTTATCTTGCGGAAAACCAGTTGGTTTACATGAATTTTTCTATCCTATTATGCAAGCATATGATTCAGTTGCTTTACATGCTGATGTAGAATTAGGTGGAACTGACCAGCGTTTTAACCTTCTCATGGGTCGTGATTTACAAAGAGAATTTGGACAAGAACCTCAAGTAGTAATGATGATGCCTTTATTAGAGGGAACCGATGGGATAGAAAAAATGAGTAAAAGTCTTGGTAATTATATAGCAGTTAATGACGCACCCTTTGATATGTTTGGAAAAGTTATGTCAATCCCTGATTCTTTGATAAAAAAATATTTTATACTCCTCACCGATATCCCAATGAAAACTATACTAAATTGGGAAAGGGATTTTCAAAAAAACCTTCTCCATCCCCGCGATTGGAAAAAAATTCTTGCCAAGGAAATCGTCACAACTTATCATGGATTAGCACAAGCCAATCAAGCATTAGAGGATTTCGAGCGAGCCTTTGCAAAAAAGCAAAGCCCTGAAGATGCTCAGATACTAACTCTAACCAATGATGACTTGAAAGATGAAAAAATATGGATTATTTCCTTGCTACTTAAAGCCGGGATTTCTCATTCCAAAAGTGAAGTTCGAAGATTGGTTGAGCAGGGTGGTGTTTACCTCGATAATGTGAGAATATCTGACCCAAATTCCGACATTCAGATTAAAAATGGCCAATTTCTTCGGGTAGGAAAAAAGTTATTCTTTAAGATTAACAAAGAACCAAAGCAAGAGTCCAGTTTGAAGGAATGATCAAAAATCAGAGATTCAGCACCAGAATAAGGATGAAAATAATGCCCCCTCACCCTGACCCTCTCCCACCAAGGGGCGAGGGATATAGAAATTTGAGATAAAAAAGTATTCCTTCTCCCTTTGATGGGAGAAGGGGAGGATGAGGGTGGAATTTAAACTCATCATTGATTACTCATCACTCATTACGGTATTTTCAAGATAGCCGTTCGTGACAGATTCCGGAACCAAATAAGGATGAAAATAAAGCCCCTCACCCTAGCCCTCTCCCACGGAGGGGCGAGGGAAATAGAAATTTGAGATAAAAAAGTATTCCTTCTCCCTGGATGGGAGAAGGGGAGGATGAGGGTGGAATTTAATCACTCTCACCCTTACTCATCACGGTATTTTATAGTATTTATTTGCAACTAATGCTAAATTAGTATAAAATAATAAAGTAAAATTACTGGTTA
>JAGPGC010000042.1:2698-8469 GCA_018056205.1 Candidatus Atribacteria bacterium
GATGGGAGAAGGGGAGGATGAGGGTGGAATTTAATCACTCTCACCCTTACTCATCACGGTATTTTATAGTATTTATTTGCAACTAATGCTAAATTAGTATAAAATAATAAAGTAAAATTACTGGTTAAGGACCTTTACCAAAATATAACCAGTTGTTGGTGTTGTGAGTTTTAGTCCAAACCTAACATCGGAGACTGATCCTGGCTTACAGGAGAATGAAGGCATACAAACAAGAAAGAGTGGGTCACAAAACCCACTCTTTCTTGTTTGTATGAAAAACCAAGAATATTAATGGGAAAAGAAAGGAATAGTATGCCGGGGGTTAAATATGAATAAAGATCTTTTTTTTGCCATTGAGCAAATCGAAAGAGCAAAAGGGATTTCCCGAGATACTCTAAAACAGGCCATAGAAGCGGCTCTTCTTTCTGCCTACAAGAAAAACTTTAAAGGCGTACATAAATCAGTTGAGGTTATTCTTGATCCATCCACTGGAGATGTCAAAGTATTTACCCATAAATACATTAATCCTGAAAATGGTGAAACGATTGATATTGATGAATATGAAGCTTTATCCAGTCAAAGTCCCAACCGATTTGGATCTGGACCAGGAGAAATAATCCAAGTTGAAATTACTCCAAAAGATTTTGGAAGGATTGCAGCCCAAACCGCGAAACAAGTTATCATGCAACGTATCCGAGAAGCAGAAAGAAGTTTGGTCTATGATGAATTTTTAGAAAGGGCAGAGGATATTGTAACCGGTGTGGTTAACCGCCGAGAAGGAAAAAATATCATCGTAGATCTGGAAAAAATTGAATCGCTTCTCCCACCCAACGAACAGATTCAATCGGAAAATTATCGGATTGGTGCCCGTATGAAATTTTATATAATCGAAGTGAAAAAAACCAGTCGGGGACCACGTATTGTTCTTTCTCGATCTCATCCCGGCTTAGTAAAACGCTTATTTGAATTAGAAGTACCTGAAGTACATGATGGTTTTGTCATCATCAAAGCCATTGCTCGAGAACCAGGAGCCAGAACAAAAATTGCTGTTGAAAGCCGCGATGTAAAGGTTGACCCCATTGGTTCTTGTATCGGAAATAAAGGAACCAGAGTAAAACATGTAACTGATGAACTTCGAGGAGAAAAAATTGATATCATTCGTTGGAGCAATGATCCAAAAGTGTTTATATCAGATGCGTTGAGTCCTGCTCAAGTCACTTTGGTAGAGCTTGATCCTAATTCTAATACAGCAAGAGTTTTTGTACCCAATGATCAACTTTCGCTGGCTATTGGAAAAGAGGGTCAAAACGCCAGGCTTTCTGCTCGTTTGACCGGTTGGAGAATCGATATAAAAAGTGATCGAGAAATAAAAGGGGTACCTAGTAGCTCATGAAAAAAAAGAAAATACCTTTACGTCTTTGCTTGTCTTGCCGTCTTCGAAAAGAGAAAAAATCATTGATTCGGATCGTTGCAGCAACCAAGGGTGAAATCGAAATCGATTTAACTGGGAAAAAACCCGGAAGAGGAGCCTATATTTGTCCGAATAATGAGTGCGTTGCCCACCTAAATCGGCAGCTCCTTTCTTCTGCCCTAAAAGTTGAGGTGAATCAAGAAGATGTAATAATTCTTCAGGGGGCAATTCAAAATCTAATTGAATCTTTACCAAAGGAGGATACACATGGCAAAAATTAGAATATACAAAGTGGCCGAACAGCTTGGCATGCCAACCCACGAAGTGATGGATATATTAAAAGCCTTGGGATCCGAAGTAAAAAATCACATGAGTAGCATTGATGAAGATTTTATTGAGCTTCTTCAGGAAGAAAAGGAATATCAAAAAAAAGAGGAAGAAAAAAAGCGAAAAAGGAAAGAGCGAACCATCCAACTTAAAGAACCACCCCATTTGAAAGATATTGCTCGACTCCTTGATATGAGTTGGGAAGACATTGTTATTAAACTAGCAGATTGGAATGTAATTTTCGATTCTAAAAAACCACTTCCTCCATTAATAGTAGAACGGTTAGCCCGGGAAAAAAACTGGGAAGTCACCTGGGAAGATAATTTACGAGAAAAAACTATTGAGGCTCTTCAAGGTGAAACCCAGATTCGGCCTCCGATTGTGACGGTTTTAGGCCATGTTGATCATGGAAAAACCACTCTACTGGACGCTATTCGCCGTACCAAAGTAGCGGAATCTGAATATGGTGGTATTACCCAAAAAATTGGGGCTTACCAAATCGAAGTTAACAATAAGAAGATCACCTTTATAGATACACCTGGTCACGAAGCCTTTACCGCTATGAGAGCACGAGGAGCCCAAGTTACTGATATTGCTATCTTAGTAATAGCTGCCGATGATGGTGTAATGCCGCAAACCATTGAAGCTATTCAGCACGCCAAAGCTGCTGATGTTGCTATCATTGTTGCTATTAATAAGATTGATAAACCAGGAGCTAATCCTGACCGAATTAAGCAACAGCTCTCCGAGCAGGGATTGGTTCCTGAAGAATGGGGTGGAGATACTATTTGTGTGAATATCTCAGCTCTTCAAAAAAAAGGTATTAATGAACTTTTAGAAATGATTTTACTTCAAGCGGAAATGTTAGAGCTCAAAGCTCGTTATCAAGGGTATGCGTTAGGAACCATCATCGAATCCCGGCTCGATCGTGGTAAAGGATCAGTCGCTACGGTAATTGTAAAAGAAGGAGCTCTAAACATTGGTGACTATTTTGTGGCTGGAGCCACCTGGGGAAAAGTTCGATCACTCTTTACTGTAAATGGAAAACCAGTTAAGGAAGCCATTCCCTCTATGCCAGTGGAAATTGTTGGTTTTTCTGAGCTTCCTCCGGCTGGAACTCAATTGATGGTTATAGAAGATGAAAGAATCGCCCGTTTAATAGCCAACCAAAAACAACTTAAGGAGAGGGAAAAATCTTTAAAGGGTTCAGATACCAAGATTACTTCTCTTGAAGAGCTTCTTTTGCCAGAAGAAGGGAAAAAACGAGAACTGAATATTATCCTCAAAGCTGATTTTCAGGGTTCTCTTGAAGCTATCGAAAAAGTTCTTTCCCAAATTGGTAGTGAAGAAGTCAATATTCAAGTCCTTTCCAAAGGAGTTGGCAATATCAATGAAGCTGATGTCGTATTAGCTGCAGCTTCTAATGGAATTGTAGTTGGTTTCGATGTCAAGCTTCCCTTTGAAGTAGCAAAAGTTGCTAAAAGAGAAGGAGTGGAGGTCCGGCTTTATAGAATTATTTACGATTTAATTGATGATATCCAAAATGCTATAAAGGGAATGACCATACCCAAGAAATACCTAGAAAACATTGGAAAAGCTGAAGTAAGAGCAGTTTTTAAAATACCAAAGATTGGAGTGATAGCCGGTTCTTATGTTACTTCAGGTAAAGTCGAAAGAAATGCTTTGGTAAGAGTGATCAGGAAAGGAGAAATCCTTGAAGAATCAGCAAAAATTGTTTCTTTAAAAAGGTTTAAAGAGGATGTAAAAGAAGTCAATATGGGATATGAGTGTGGAATCGGCTTGGACCGATTTGAAGATTTCGAAGAGGGAGATATTTTAGAAGCTTACCTAATTCGAGAAGAATAATGAGAGTCGGTACTGGTCAAATACTGCTTTCTATCCCAGAAAGCTTTTCCTTAAAAGATAAAAGAAGAATTATGAATTCAATTAAACAACGACTGAGAAACCGTTTTAATCTTTCGGTTATTGAAATGAATCCCGATGTTGCCTGGAATCAAGGCCAAATTGGTTTTGCTTGTGTTGGTAAAGATGAAATGACGGTAAGACGTTTAATCGACCAAATTGGCCGTTTTGTGGAAGAGGATGGTCGTTATGAAATAACTGAATTCACCATTCAAATCTATTAAAATTTGAAACAGCTCATTGCTGAAAGGGGGATTTTGGAGATGAAGAGCTATCGTTCCCAACGATTGGCTGAGTTGTTTAAGAGAAAAATTGCCAATATCGTTTTGTCGGAAGCGGCAGATCCACGAATAAAAAGATTGACTATTACCCATGTAGATATCACTCCAGATTTAAAAATAGCCAGAATTTACGTATCCTTTCCCGGAAGTAAAAATGAAGTTGAGGAAAGTTACCGTGCTTTACTGAAAGCCAGTCGGTTTATCCGAAGTAGTATCAGCCACAATATTCGGATACGATATATGCCTGAAATTGAATTTATATATGATACCAGCTTAGAAAAAGCTTGCCAGGTCATAGACCTCATTAATCAAATAGAAAGAAAAAGTGGGAGTTAAAGATGGAAATACAGCATTTACTAAATTCGCTTCCTGAGCAGACCCCAGTCATCATCACTTCCCATGTGAATATCGATGGTGATGGCTTAGGATCGATGATTTCACTTTATTTACTTCTCATCCAAAAAAAATTTAAACCAATAATGGTTTATGATGAAAACATTCCTTATTTCTATAATTTTTTACCAAATTTAAAAGATATCCAATCCCTTACTCATCCTAAATTGAAACAAATCCCAGAAAATTCAGTTTTTTTCGCCGTTGACTGTTCTAATGTCCAGCGGTTGGGTCGACTTAACGATATCAAGAATAGATGTTCTTTAGTGGTTAATATCGATCATCATCCCGATAATTCGTTATATGGAAACATTAACCAGGTTGATCCTAATTGTCCAGCAACAACCGTTCTTATTTATCAAATAGCTAAAAAAATTGAAGCGAAACTGGATTCATCATTATCCATGGCTCTATTAACTGGTCTCATAACCGATACCGGCGGTTTTCAGTATGTAGAATTAAACCAAAATCTTCTCAACATTTTGGAAGATCTCATTAATCAAGGAGCATCAGTTTCAACAATTATGCGTTATGCTTTTAAATGTCGACGTTATTCAGCACTCAAATTATTAGGTATAGCTCTTAATCATTTTACCTACGATTATCAATATCACTTTGGATTAACCTATCTTCTCCAAAGCGATTTCGAACTTTGCCATGCCTCGGATGAAGACACCGAAGGTATTGTTGACTACGGACTATACATTCCTGGATCTTTAATATCGGTATTTATCAAAGAAATTGACCATCAAACCTTCAAGGTTAGTCTTCGTTCCCAAGAAGATACCAATATTCTCCCAATTGCTCATGCTTTTGGAGGAGGGGGACATTTAAAAGCAGCTGGCTTTAAGATGAATGGGGATTTTAACACCATATTTCAAACTCTCAAAGAACATATTCGGGGATACCTTTCTTCTCAATCCGGTGCACCCCAATCTTTATCTGTATAAAAAGATGATCGGTGGAATTATTCCAGTATATAAACCGGTGGGGGTATTCTCCCATCAGGTTGTAGAAATTATTCATAAGATACTTGGAGTTAAAGTAGGCCATACTGGAACTTTGGACCCCTTCGCTAGAGGCCTTTTACTCATTGGTTGGGGAAAGGCAACTCGTTTCACTTCTTTTTTTCAAGATCTTCCTAAATCTTACCGAGTTTGGATACGTTTTGGTATTTCTACTGATTCTTTTGACGTCCTCGGTCAAATAAAAAATTTTTCTCCTCGCTCCCTTTCTACTGATATTATTGAAAAAGCCATTCTATCTTTCCTTGGAACCAGACAACAAATTATTCCTCCTTTCTCTGCAACTAAATATCAAGGCCTTCGACTATATAAGTATGCTCGTAAGGGTAAATCAGTCCCCGAATTGAAAAAAGAAATCACTATCCACCAACTCAAAATCATCAATATCCAACCTGGTGTATATCCTGAAGC
>JAGPGC010000043.1 GCA_018056205.1 Candidatus Atribacteria bacterium
CTTTTCATAATATCCCCAGCTCCAAAGAATTGGCCACCTAAGAGTTTTCCACTTTTCTTATCGACAATAACTTTCGTGATCACCCGTTTAGCACCAGGATAATAATGAGCTTTATCCGGAGCGGGTACTAAGGCATATTCGGCATCAAAACCCAGGTCCTTAGCTTGCTTCATTCCCAAACCAGTTCGCGATACGGTATAATCGAATAGCTTAAAAACGACTGAATTTAATCCCCCTCGAAATACTTCTTGACCACCAGCAATATTAATTGCTACTGCTCTACCCTGTTTGTTCGCCAGAGAACCCATGGGCATATAAGCATTTTTCATACAAACTAAATTTTCAATCTCGACACAATCTCCGGCTGCATAAATAAATGGATCACTAGTTCTCATAAATAAATCAACCTTTATGCCACCAGTCTCACCAATTTCTAAACCTGATTTTTTGGCTAAATCAGAATTGGGACGAAATCCGGTCGCAATAACAACTACATCTGTATCATAAAAACCCTTATCGGTAATAACTCTTTTTACAACTCCATTTTCCCCTTCTAATCTCAAAATTCTCTCTTCAACTCGAACATTTACTCCTTTTTCTTGACAATAACGACGTACCAAAATTCCCATATCTTCATCAAGAATAGGGAGAATCTCTGGTAACATCTCAATTACTGTCACATTTAAACCACTTTTCACTAAGCTTTCAGTCATTTCCATCCCTATCAAGCCACCACCAATGATTACTGCTTTTTTCGCCATTTTCTCTTTTATTATCCATCGAATCGCTTCAGCATCTTCAATTCCATGAAGAGTATAAACATGAGACAAGTCCATACATCCCAATTCCATCCCGTGCTGTTCAACATCTATTGCTTTTATAGGTGGAATCATTACTTTTGCTCCGGTAGCAAATACCAAGTAATCATAGGGCAAGGTCTGTATAAGGTTAGTATCGAGGTTTTTTACCTCCACTTCTTTTTTGGTACGGTCAACTTTTATTGCTTCAGTTCGATTGAATACTTTGACATTCTTGGTTTTTTCGAAAAATTCGGGATCACGCAATACTCCTACCGGAGTTTCCATCAATTCCCGTTGTTCCTTGATGTCTTCACAAATATAATAAGGTAGACCACAACCAGCATAAGATAAAAACTTCCCTCTTTCAATAATAGTAATTTCCGTATCGTACTCCAATCTTCTAAGCTTGGCAGCTATTTTTGGACCAGCAGCAACTCCTCCAATAATTACAACTCTTTTTGCCATTCTTATCACCTCAATTCTTTAAAAATTAAAAGTGATCTTTTATCATTAATGGGCTTTAATGTCTATTACAATATTATAAATGGTACCTAAGCAATAAAGAGCCACTCCACCAATAACAACTATAAATCCACCAATAGCTCCTCCGATATTCCCTGCTACCGACCAGCTCATCCAAGGTATCATTGGAGTTGATTCACCAGAAATGTCCGGTGTACTTAAAAAACTAAAATATCTACCCATTCCGAGTAACGCAAAAACAATGACGATAATTCCAAAAATTAAGACTGCAATACCAACAATTTTTAAAAACGTGCCCATAATATCCCCCCTCCAAACTTTAATCTTTTTTATTGTATCAAAATATACTTCACACGTAACTAATGGTTTTGTAAATATTTTAACCATCATTCCTTAAAATGAATCCTCCCTCCTTATGAAATAAAGATTTTTTTACATTTTGTAAGTATATAAATTATATATATATTGTTTTATTTGACATTATTTTCTGTATATACTATAAATTACAGAAAAGACAATAGTTTATTTTGTAGGTGAGTTAATTTATTATAACTATGTAAATTGGAAGAGGAGGTGATATTGGATAAATTAGAGTGGATTTTTTCATTATTTAACATTAAGAATCAACCTTAAGAATTTTAAGGGAGGGTAAAACATGAAAAACAATATAATGAGAATATTGGTATTTACTCTGGCTTTTGTGTTGTGCTTAGCTCTTGGAGTATTCGCTAAAGAGGGAGGCCCTTTTACGGTTGGTTTAAGTAATGGACCATTTACCCATAGTTGGCGGGTACAGATGATCGAAAGCATTCAACAGGAATTCGAGTTTTATAAAGAACAGGGATTGGTAGACAAACTCATCATTCAAAATGCTGGTCCTGATGTTAATACTCAAATTGCCCAAATTCGTAACCTCATAGCCAGTGAAGTTGACCTTCTCCTCATCAACCCCAATTCCTCAACCGCCCTAAACCCGGTAATGGAAGAGGCCCAAGAAGCAGGAATCACCGTTATTGTTTATGATATGCCGATTGATAATGAAAATGTTCTTGATAATTTTATGAACCAGGATTGGTGGATGACCCCTATCACTGAGTGGTTTTGTGAAAAGCTTGGCGGGAAAGGAAATATTGTATATATCAGTGGTATTGCTGATCAACCCGGTAATATTGAAAGAGATGTGGCAGCAGAAAAAGTACTAGCCAAATACCCCGATATAAAGCTCTTAGCCAAAGCCAATGGCAACTGGGATCAGGCGGCAGCTCAACAGGTTATGAGTGACCTTCTGGCATCTTTCCCCCAAATTGACGGCGTTCTTACCCAAGATGGAATGTCCTTAGGAATTATCCGAGCCTTTGAGGCAGCTGGGAGAGATATTCCGGTTATCACTGGCGAAACCCAAATAGCTTTCATTAAAAAGTGGAAAGAAATGAAAGATAATGTTGGTTTCGATACCATAGGGATTGTTAATCCCCCTGGTTATGTTAATAATGCTCTTGGGATAGGATTGCGACTATTACAAGGTAAAAAGTTAAAACCTGAGGTCCTGGTTAATGGGCATATTATCTATAATAGACCCAATCTTATTGTTGATAACAATAATATCGACCAGATTTATGAACAATATAAGGATTGGGCTGATTCTTACTATGTGAATTCTTGGTACAGCCAGGAAGAGCTGGACGCTCTTTTTGAATAGGTAAGTCTGCAAGCAGGGTTGGTTCATTAAAATAACCTTAACCAACCCTGCTTGCAGTAAGAATAGAGGATTCAATTAATGTCATTTATCCTTGAAGCAAGAAATCTAAAAAAGAGTTTTGATGGGGTAGTAGCTCTTTCTGATGCCAGTTTTACCCTCAATCAAGGAGAGATTTGTGGCCTAGTGGGTGCCAATGGATCTGGCAAAACGACATTTGCTCGAATAATCAGCGGGCTTATTAAACCCGATGCCGGACAGCTTTATCTTTATGGGTCTCAAATCAATTTAAAATCCCACTTGGAAGCTGAAAAATTGGCAATATCAATGGTTCATCAAAATCTCAGTCTCGTTCCCGAGATGACGGTTTGGGAAAATATCAATCTGGGAAGAGAGATCATCACTCCCTTAGGAATCCTCAAAAAAGAAGAAGCATTAATCCGAGCAGAAGCAGCTATTCAAGAGCTCAAGGTCAACATTTCTCTCTATGACAAAGTTTCCCAACTGGCACCTTCCGATCAACAACTCTTGGAAATTGTTAAAGCTCTTTCTCGTAACCCAAAAATTTTAATCCTTGACGAACCAACCGCTTCTTTAGGCTTCAAACAAGTTGAAATATTATTTGAAAAACTGATTCAATTAAAAAAAGACCAGGTATCGGTCATATTTATATCTCATCGGATTTGGGAAATAACCCGAATCTGTGATCGGTTAGTTGCTTTCCGGAATGGTAAAACCGTAGGAGAAGTTGATTTTCAGCAACAACCACGAGAGGAAAGAATAATCATTCCTCTGATCACTGGAAAAAAAGAAAATGAAGATGAAAAAGGTATCCACGAAAAACGACCTTATCGCAACTTTGATACTCGTCAAGTTATTTTAGAAGTCGATAGTCTTTCAAAAAGAGATAAGCTCCATAATATTTCTTTTAAAATTAGAGAGGGAGAAGTTATCGGTTTGGGAGGCTTGAATGGTCAGGGTCAAGAAGAAATTCTATTCATCCTATCCGGTTATTTAAGAAAAACCTCTGGAAAAATAAAGATTAATAATCAGGAAATAATAATAAAAAATCCCAGCCAAGCTATTGAGCGGGGAATATTTCTGGTTCCAGGTGATCGACAAAAAGAAGGGCTTTTTCTCAATCATAATGTTTTTACCAATCTTGTTTACCCTCAAGTCGCCCAAAAAAAACAAAAGTTTATTCTTCCTTTAAAAGAATTACGACAAACTGTCAATACAACCATCCAAAAGATATCATTAGTTCCGCCGGATCCAAGAAAATTAGTCTCCCATCTCAGTGGTGGCAATCAGCAAAAAGTTGTTATTGGTAAATGGCTATCGCTTTCCCCAAGAATTTTATTGCTTAATGACCCCACCAAGGGAGTTGACATTGAAACTCGAAAAAATTTATATAAGATAATAGCCGATCTATCAAATCAAGGCGTCTCAGTCTTGCTCTACGCCAGTGATAATGAAGAACTCATTGCCAATTGCGATCGAGTTTTAATAGTTTTTGAGGGACAAATTGTTGAAGAAATATGTGGCGATAGAATCTGTGAGGAAAATCTAATTGCCTCCTCACTAAGGGTACAATGATAATTTGAAAAAAAGATACGTTGAAAAAAGAGGGAAAAATGAAAAATAGATTAAATTGGAAAAATATATATCAAAACCCTTCTTTCCCAAGTTTCCTCATTTTAATTGCCATTATTATTCTTAATGCTTCCCTTCAACACAACTTTTTTACCTATAGAACTTTCAAATCAAATTTACTCACCTTTACCCCTCTTATTCTAACCAGTATTGCTCAAGGATTAGTTATTTTAGTTGGTTGTGTTGACCTTTCCTTAGGTGCTACGGTATCTTTGATCACCGTACTTATGGCTTCACTAATGGGTGATTCATTGTTGAGTATATTTATCGTCGTTTTACTTGGATCAGGGCTGGCAATTTTAATGAGCTTTGTCAATGGTTTCCTCATTAGTTACTTCGGTCCTCCACCTCTACTAACCACCTATGCTACTTCAGTGCTTTGGTTTGGAATTGCTCTCTTTTTCATGCCAACACCAGGCGGTTACATTCCAAAAAGTTTTAGCAAAATGTATCGGAGTGACTTATTCCCAAACTTTCCAGTTGTTCTTCTTTTCCTTATTGGAGCTTTTTTTATCCTTTTTTTCATCAGCAGAACGAGATTTTATAAGCACATTTATGCCGTTGGTGGAAATGAAGACGCAGCTTATGCTAATGGGGTGAACGTATTTCTCACTAAAATTAAAGTGTTTCTTCTAAGTGGTGTCTTTATCGCTTTAGCATCTATTTGTGTAGTAGCTCAAACTGCAACGGGTGATGCCCGTTGTGGCCTTAGTTTCAGCCTTAACTCAGTTGCTGCTTCTATTATTGGTGGGCTTTCTTTTTCTGGCGGAAAAGGGAGTGTTATCGGGCCGATTATGGGTGGTTTGATTCTTGGGCTGCTTATTAATGTTCTTTATTTTGCCAATATTACATCTTTTTATCAGGAATTTATGAAAGGAATTATTATTATATTCTCGCTTGCCATTGGAGCTATTCCGAAATACCTCAAAACCAGATCGCTTTAAAACGAGGAGCGATTAACAATGAACAATAACCAGTCTCAAAATGTCATTTTAGACAAAGTTTCACCAAAAGAATTTTTGTTTTCTAAGTTAGCCATCTCATTTTACGCCATCATTTTTTTATTTGTTCTTGGAGAAATCATTCTTCCTGGCTTTATTAGCTTTTCTCATGTAATGTCAGTCCTTAGACTCTCGGTTTTCCTGGGTATTGTTGCATTGGGACAAACCTTGGTAGTTTTATCTGGAAATGAAGGTATCGATCTATCGGTTGGTTCCATTCTCTCCATCGGGGTTGTTTTATCTGCCTACTTTCTTAATGGACAAAATATCAATATACCCAAAGCTCTTCTGTTTACACCTGCAATAGGTTTGGCTTTTGGATTAATAAGTGGGTTAGTTATTTCGTATATTGAAATTCCCCCCATCATCATGACCTTAGCCATGGCTAGTGTTGTTGAAGGTACCTCACTCATTATCACCAAAGGGTTCCCCACTGGAAATGCCCCACCTTTATTGGAAACCATTGGGAATGGGAAAATTTTTAATATTCCCTACCTTATTCTTTTATGGATATTATTAATAGTAGTAGCCTCTTTTGTCCTTAAAAAGACTAAATGGGGAAATCTTCTTTATGGAGTTGGATCAAACAGTTTAACCGCAGAACTCAGTGGGGTAAGAGTCAAACGGTTTCGGGTTTTTGTTTATGGGATATGTGGTGCTATTGCAGCTTTAGCAGGTCTTTTTCTATTAAGTTATACCGGAACACCTTATCTCAACCTTGGAGCCACCTATACGATGCCATCCATTGCTGCTTTAGCTATTGGAGGTATATCTCTTGCCGGAGGAAATGGAAATTACCTTGGTGCGGTGATCGGCTGTATTATCTTAACTACCCTTAACAGCATCTTAGTTGCCCTCCGAACAACTGAAGCTGTTCGACAGATTACCTATGGTTTACTTCTCCTTATATTAGTTATTGCCTATACTGGAAGAAGAAAAAGATAGTGATAATAAAAGCTTAAATGGTTAGAGGAGTTGTCACTAATGAAGATCGGCATTTTTACCAATTTATTCCAAGATAAACCTCTTGAAGAGGTTGCCCAATATGTTTCTTCTTTAGGATATCAGATGGTCGAATTACCCGCCTGGGAGGGAAACAACCATCTTAATGTAGAAAAAGTTTTAAAGGGAGACCGCTCAGTAAAAAAAATTCTCAAAAAATATAATCTTGAAATTTCTGCTTTAAATTGTGGAATACCCGGTCAATTGGTATTAGGTCCTCATGATGAGTCAACTGACGATTTTGCCCCCTCACCTGATGCCCAAGAAAAAATAAAATATGCAATTTCAATGATGAAAAAGGCGGCTCAAGCCGCTTCTGAATTAGAAGTTCCAGTCATTTGTGGATTCGTTGGTTCCCATGTTTGGGATAAGTGGTATATTTTCCCACCCAAGAATGAAGAATTATATGAAAGAGGATGGGAAGTATTTGCTGAGCGCTGGGGAGATATTTTAGATACCTTTAAAATATATGGCATAAAATTTGCTCTCGAAGTCCACCCCAATGAAATTGCTTACAATATAGAAACTGCCCAACGAGCGATTCAAGCTTTAGACAATAGAGACAATTTTGGCTTTAATTTTGATCCTAGTCATTTGATATGGCAACTCATTGATCCGGTAGTTTTTATTAAAACCTTTAAAGAAAGAATTTTCCATGCTCATGCCAAAGATTCAGAAATACAGGAAGATGAGGTCCGACGTTCAGGAATCATCCCTACTGGCTCTTGGTTGAGACCAGATCGTGGGTTTCGCTTTCGGGTTCCCGGTTGGGGTGATGTAAAATGGAAAAAGGTAATGAGCGCCTTATTAAGCGTTGGCTATGATTATGTCCTTTCTTTTGAACACGAAGATCCGGTGATGTCACGAGAAGATGGTTGCGAAAAAGCCATTGAGTTTCTTAAACCATTAATCATAAAAGCTCCACTTCTTAAGGTATGGTGGTGAAATTCAAGTAAGCTCTTTTACTTCCTTAAAAATTCATTCACGAAAAAGATAGTAAACTCCTCAATCTTGCTTTTTTATGATTTATTGATGTTTTTTCATAAATTCCTGGGTTTGTGCCAAATTAGGGATACCAGTACGTCCACCCAACTTGGTGCATTTAAGGGCAGCAACGGCATTAGCAAATCGTGCGGTATAAGAAATATCCCAATCTTTCAATAAGCCAAAAACAAAAGCACCGTGAAAAACATCACCGCAACCGGTGGTGTCGATTACATCAATATGGTATCCAGGAACCTGAAAAGTTTCATTTCCTACTTTACCCAAACAGCCTTTTTCTCCTTGGGTTAAAATCACTATTTGCGGACCCAAAGCAGCAATTCTCTCTAAAACAAAAATCGGATTTGAGGAATGAAAGTTTCGCGCAAAGGTTTCTGAGCCTATTAAAACATCGGTTAAATTTACCAACTTCTCTCTTTGTTCATCCCAGTCATCTATATCCAAAACAATTTTTCTACCCTCGGTATGTTGACGAAAATAGCTGGCAGCATCATAAGCGGTTTCTGGCTCATGAGCATCTAAATGAAGTATTTTCCCCTGGCAAAGAAAATTAGGATCAATTTCATTAAGTTTTAACGGAGACAGATTTTTATACCAAAAAATTGTTCTTTTTCCACTCTTTCGATCAATGATACAAAATGCGGTAAGGCTCATCTTCCCTTTTTCTTTAACCAGTTGGCTAATATCAACTCCCTCCTGGATAAATTCTTTACAGATAAATTCCCCAGATTCATCATCACCCACTTTTCCCACGAAAGA
>JAGPGC010000044.1 GCA_018056205.1 Candidatus Atribacteria bacterium
GAGTAAACCAAAATACTGAATCAGCAGGATAAATCCCTTTCACATCGATACCAGCATTACGAGCCTCTTCAATAGCCGGCCATATTTCCACGATTTCTTCTCTTCCCAACAAACCATTTTCTCCCCCATGAGGATTAAGAGCGGCGACGGCGATTCTCGCTGAAAAAAGGCCAATTGAATTTAAATATTGATCCATCACCAATAAAAATTTATATATCTTCTCTCTTTTTACCTCCTTGACTGCTTCACTAAGAGAAAGGTGACGGGTAAGAAAGAAAACTCGAAGTTGGTCTAACTGAAACATGGTAAGGGCGACCGAACTTTTAGTTAATTCCTTAAAAATTTCAGTATGTCCGATAAACGGAACCGCGGCAAGATGTAACGCCTCCTTGCTAATGGGTGCCGTAACCACTGCATCTACCTGCCCCTTTAAAGCCAACTGAATAGCGGTTTGTAGGTATTCAAAGCTACATTGTCCCGATTGGGAAGAGATCTTTCCCCATTGGAAGGAAGAAGGATCGACATTATTGCAATCGAAAAGATAAAGCCCTGGTTCAGAAATCGATTCAGAAAATTTCTGCCAGTTGATCGATGTTTTAGTTATCCTTTCTGCTTGCTTCAAGACTTTCTGATCGCCAATTACCAAAGGTGTTGCGGGAAACTTCCAATCTCGCATAGTCTGTACAATAATTTCCGGCCCGATTCCGCCTGGATCTCCTAAGGTAATGGCAATAACCGGCAATTTGGAGCTCATAGATCACTCCGGAAAGCAATGATTCTCTTAACACCTTCTTCAATCTCTTCTCTTTTCCTGCAAATCGAGATACGAATAAATCCATCGGCGCTTTGTCCAAAAGTATCGCCTGGGGCCACTGCAACGTGACTTTTCTTTAGCAATTGCTTGCAGAAGTCAAGTGATTTCATTCCAAATTCCCTAATATCCACCCAAACATAATATCCTCCTCCGGGACGGTATACTTTAAAGCCGGCTTTTTCTAACTCGGAACAACAAAGTTCGCAGTTTTGATGGTAAGATTCAACCATCATTTGGATTTCTTCTTCTGGCATATCTAACGCTATTTCAGCAGCTTTTTGGGAAAGATGGGAAGCACAGGCAATCATGTATTCAGATACTTTCGTCAAATTAATCAATAAATCTTTCGGAACTACCATATATCCTATCCGCCATCCCGTCAAAGCATAAGTTTTAGAAAAGGAAAAAATACTGATCAACCTTTCGGGTTGGACATAACGATACATACCAAAATGCTCACCCTGGTATATATATTTCTCGTAAGCTTCATCGGATATAACAACTAAATTGTACTCTTCGGCTAAATCTGCCATAGATTTCATAACTTCTTCGGGGAAAACAACTCCCATAGGATTAGAAGGAGTATTAACCAAAATTATTTTCGTTTTGGGAGTGATAGACTTACGAATTGACTCGAAATCGGGTAAATAATTATTCTCTGGCAAGAGAAAATATCTCTTTATCTGGCCTCCACTCAGTACAACCTGCGAGAAATGATTGGTAAAGCCTGGATCAGGAATTAGCGCTTCATCTCCCGGCTCTAAAATGGTTCTGAAAGCTACGACAGTTCCAAAAAGTGAACCAGGAAGAATGATTACATCATCAGCATCAATTTTCCAATTTTTTTCTTTTAATAACTTTTTTGCTATCTTATCTCTTAGGGAATAGATACCAACCGTGGGTGTATATTTAATATCTCCTTTGGAATAAAAATCTTTTAATCTTTCTAAAACAAAATTGGAGGTGGGAAAGTGTGGCTCTCCAATTTCCAAATGAACTGCATCAGGAAAAGCAAGGGCCATTCCCATAAGATCCCGAATTCCTGATCGAGGTAATTTTGCTACATCATCAGCAACATAAACCATAATGACCTCCCTTTCTATTTTTAAAAAGGTTTTTCTGGAACCTTTTCCCAATCGGCAAGAAAATTTTTAATCCCAATATCGGTAAGTGGATGCTTTATTAAACTCTTTATCACCGAATAGGGTATAGTAGCAACATGAGCTCCAATTTTTGCTGCTTCGACGACATGCATGGGATGACGTATCGATGAAGCGATGATTTGAGTATCAAATCCATAGTTATCTAATATAATTTTAATATCTCGAACCAAATTCATCCCATCTGATGCAACATCATCCAAACGCCCAAGGAAAGGGCTTACATAAGTGGCTCCAGCTTTGGCTGCCATGAGGGCTTGTAATGGGTTAAAAATTAGGGTAGTGTTGATTTTAATATTTTCTTGAGATAAGGTTTTTATGGCTTTTAATCCTTCAGGAAGAATAGGAATTTTTACCACAATATTGGGTGCCCATCCCGCAAGAAGACGTCCTTCGCGAATCATGCCTTCAGCATCGAGGCTTACTACTTCAGCAGAAACTGGACCATTCACCAGGTTACATATTTCCAGGATGACTTCTTTAAAACTTCTCCCGGTTTTTGCTATCAAAGTGGGATTCGTGGTCACTCCATCTAAAACTCCCAACTGTAAAGCATCCCTGATTTCTTCCACCTTGGCGGTGTCAATAAAAAATTTCATTACTTCAACCTCCTGTATTAGTTTCGAAGGTAATACATTTCTTTTTATAATTTTAATTAGTAAGCTCTTTTCAAGGTATTGTACCCCAAAATCTCTCCTCATTCATAGTCTAATTTTGAAAATCTGGTTAAAGATTAAAGTATTAACGAAATGATTCAATCCTACTTGCTGCTTGCACCTGATTACTTTTAAATATAATGATGAGTGAGCAGAGATGAGTGTCAAAGGCAGAGCGGGTGAGTGGGAGAGCGGGAGAATGGAAGAAAGGCATCAAATTGGGCAGACACCCAGGTCTGCCCCTACCAATATAAAATTGATGAATAAATTGACCAAATTCAAGGTGAGGAAACGGTAGGGGCGAACCTAGGTGTTCGCCCATCATATATTCGCCCGTTATTGGATCTTCATTGTCATCGAGCGCCATAAAAGTGGCATGAATGTTTATCCTGAAAATACCGTAACGGGTGATGAGTGAGCAGAGATGAATAAAAAAGGGTATCGGGGTGGGTTAGGTTTTGCTTTATTTTCATCCCTACCTGATACTGCAGAGCAGTATGAAGTTCAATTATCAATTATCAAATAGTGGCAGAAATAAGAAATATGGAATAAAATACTTGAAGAAAATAAATTTAGGTCATAGCCGCATTCAAGAAGGTTATTCTATATAAGTTTTGAGGAGGAAAGTATGATAACTACTATAACCGAAAGAATTCAAGAAATGAGTCAGGAATATGGAAAAAAAATCGCCGTTTCAATGGGAGATTGGTTTATTAATTATACTGAACTGGTTAATGAAATTGATAAAGAAGCCACAAAGTTAAAAAAAGCTGGTGTTAAAGAAGGAATGAGAGTTATAATTGTACTTCCCAATCACTGGCATACATTACGACTTATCCTCGGTTGTTTTCATATTGGGGCTATTCCATTGCTTCTCTCCCCAAAATATCCTTCTAAATCAATTGAAAAAATCTTCCAAAACGCCAAAGCTAACTTACTGATAGCACAATCTTCACATCAGGCACTTGCTGACCAGCTTCCCTTTGCTATTATTGGTGAAAATGGAGAAATCGGATTCCCGGAAAAAATAAATAAAACGGTTGACGACTTACCATCTTTAGATTCACCTATTGCTGCTTTCTTTTCAACTTCAGGAACTACCGGAATTCCCAAATTGGTTATGCTAACTCATAAAAATATCCTTTCGGATATTGACAGCTGTTTTGATTTAGTCGATATATATCCAGAGGACCGCATGTTAGGGGTTCTTCCTATGTTTCACGTTTTTGGTTTTTCAATTGCCTATATCCTTCCCTTAGCCAAAGGAATGACTCTTACAATTGTTCCTTCGCTTTATCCAGCAAATAATTTAATCGAATCGCTCAAAAAATATCAATCTACGGTTTTTTTGGGTGTTCCAGCAATATTTTCTATTTTAGCTGGAGCGCGCGCTAAAGTTCCCTTCGATCTAAGCCCACTCCGTCTTCCCATCTGTGGTGGTGATGCTCTTCCCCAAAGAGTACGGGAAGCTTTCGAAAAAGGCTTTGGATTAAACATCATGGAGGGATATGGAATCACCGAGGCATCCCCAGTGGTTTCCATCAATCCTTCTCCTCTTACTCGAGTACCAGGATCTGCCGGACCAGTAATCGACGCCATTAATCTTAGAATTGTAGATGATAATGGTAAAGAACTCCCCGTTGGAGAAATTGGTGAAATAATACTTTCTGGAGATCCAATTTCACCTGGTTATTATAATAATCCCGAAGAAAATCAAATTTCTTTCCGAAATCAATGGTTTTACACTGGAGATTTGGGGAAAATTGATGAAAAGAGTCTTCTTTACATCGAAGGAAGGAAAAAAGAATTGATTATTGTTTCTGGTTTTAATGTTTTTCCCCAAGAAATTGAAGAAGTAATTATGTCATTCCCGGGAGTTGCCAATACCGCTGTTGTGGGAGTGCAAAGAGCTTCCCGTGGCGAAATGATTAAAGCCTATGTGGTACCCAACGAAAATATTACCATTAACCCAACCGAAATTGTACGGTATTGCCGCAAAGAGTTAGCGTCTCATAAAGTTCCACGAATTGTGGAAATCGTTACCGAACTTCCCCAAACTGTAACCGGAAAAGTCATGAAATTTATGATTTCTTCTTCTGGAAATGAAATTGAAGTGAGCGAGTAAAGCCTTTCACTCTAATTCGGAACTATTTGGAATTAAAAGATATGTTTATCCTAAAAATTCAGTTATGAATAAAAGTTGATGTTATCCTGAGCGGTGTTTTCCCTCGAGAGGATCTCATCCATTAGGTTATTAGTGCTTTATAAATACTTTAAAAGATGGGATTCTCACGTCGCCCGGTAAAAAACCGGTCTCCTCAGAATGACGGAGAGTGTAGATGGGATTCTCACATCATACAAGATGCTCCTTAGGATGACGGCTGGATTGTAATATAATGGTATTATAAATTCCTTTTAAGTTAGAAAGAAGGTGGTATAGTAGTGAAAAAAGCTAAAAGGTTTCTCTTTTTAGGTTTAATTTTAGTAATTTTATTCTCAATAAGTCCTCTCACCAGCGCAAACGATCAAATAATTAATCAATCTATCGAAGCTCTTCGTGATCTATCCAAAATACCTGAGCGAGACGTGTTCTTTTACCTTTTGGAAAAAGCCGAAGCCATTGCCATTTTCCCTAAGGTAGTCCGATTAGGACTTGGATTGGGTGCTCAATACGGTGAGGGTTTGGTGTATCGAAAAGAATTCAATAAAAATATCTGGTATGGCCCAGCTTTTTATAAAATTTATGGAGTAAGCTTTGGACCTCAAGCTGGAATTCAATCTACCAGCCTAATTCTTCTTATAATGGATCAAGAAGGGATGAATATTTTTTATAGTGATGGTTTAACTTTGGGGGGAAATGTAAGCGTCGCAGCCGGGCCTATTGGAAGAAGCTTTTCTGCTGAAGTTGATTTGAATTTGGATTCTTCAATTTATTCCTATTCCCAATCTCGAGGCTTATTTGTCGGTCTCTCAGTACAAGGTGCACAAATCAAACAAAACCATCAAGCAAATCGGCAATTCTATAAAGAAAGCATCAAACCAGAGGATATTCTTACCTCCAAGATATCATCAAACCTAAGCTCGTTGCGTCTTCAACAAATGCTGAAAGACTTGATTCGAAAAAACTCAATTGATTAAAGGGGGCGGACTATGAGAACAATATTATCTATTCTCGGAGTGATTTTTCTTATTATTCTGGCTTTTCGCTTTTTCCCAATTGTTGTGGCAGGCGTTTTTGTATTAATCGGCGCTATCCTGTTAATATTACTTTTAACCGGTATTGCTGTAATAGCTGCTCCGATTATTATCTTATTACTTCTTATTGGAGTAGTGGTTTGGGTGCTCCGATTAATTTTTTAAAAGTGCTTTAGCTCTTTATTTTTTATTTCATATTAGGTGGAGAAGCAATGAATGTAGGGTATTTTTGTACCTATATACCTGAAGAAATAATTCTATCCTGCCATGCAACACCAAAATTTTTATTTCCCGATTTGCTTTCTCCAACTCAAACCCTGCCCTATCTTCCTATTCCTTTCTGCCCATTTTCCAAAGCCATTCTTAATGATCTCCTTTCTGAAAAAAACCATGACCTGGATTATCTCGTTTTCGGAGGAAGTTGCGATGCTGCGAAAAAACTCTACGACATTTATACTTCTCTTCAGCCAAAAACTCCTTGCTACTATCTTCATATTCCTTTGATACATAATGAAGAATCCCTAAAATTTTACCGCCATTCTCTCCATAATTTAGCTGAAAACCTTTTCTCCTTCCAAGGGATTTCTCAACAGAATTATATTGAAAATCTTACCAAAATCCTCAATCACTCTTACCAGGTTAAAAAAGCTTATAGTGAGGCTTTCTTAACTGGAAAACTTTCTGGCGATTTCTTTCTTAAGGAGAAAAAGCAACCGCCCAGCAGCTGGTCTTTAAGAACCTCTTCAAAAGTTCCGGTTCTTCTTATCGCCTCTCATCTTTTTGTTCAAGATCTAATCCAATTATTGGAAGAAAAGGAATTCCTGGTTTTTGATGGTTCAGCTTTAGGGATGAGACGTTATGTTTTCCCCGATATTGAATATCCATCCCAATCTGATGCTCTTGATTCTCTCGCCCGGTGGTATTTATTAAATAAAGTTCCCTGTCCAGGGTATGATCCCCAAAAACGCTTGGATATAGTGCAAAAATTCATAAATAGGGTAAACCTACAAGGTTTAGTTTATTTTTATCCAAAATTTTGCGATCAAGCTCTTTATGAACTGTCATTTATAAAAAAACATTTAAAAATCCCAGTGCTTCCCATTGAACACGATACCTCTTTCTCCTCGGTTGGACAATGGGAAACTCGTATCGATGCCTTTCGAGAAGTTTTATCAAACCGATGAACAAGAAAACTTCAACCACTCTGTCAATTGCCCAGTTTTTAGCGAATAGAAAGAGCCTTTTCCACTTACTCAGTATTTACGAGTGGTGGTTAAAAAGAAAATTTCCCGAACCCACTCTTTCTCAAACTTCTTACCAATTAACCATTAAAACTATCCGGGAACTTTACAGCCATTCCCAACCAATCATTTGGTCCAGTCTCTTTTTTCCAGGTGAATTTATTCATGCTGCTGGAGCGGTTCCCTTTTATCCGGAAATCACCGTTGGATTAATCGCTGCTCTTGGTTTTTCAAATATCCCTCTGGAGTTGGCAGAGAAAAATTGGTTTTCCCAGGATTTATGCAGTTATCATCGGGCCGGGATAGGCATGAGTCTTATTAAATTATTTCCCCGTCCTGATTTTTTATTCGCAACTACCAGTATATGTCGGAGTACCGCCGGTTTTTTCCAGTCTTTGTCTGATATATGGAAAATACCCTGCTACTTAATTGATGTTCCCTATCAAACTACTTTTGAAACTATTTCCTATGTCAAAAAACAGCTATCATTGATTGCCTCTGAAGTACAATCCCGGCTAAAGTGTCGTTTTAGTTGGGAAGAAACTTTTTCAATATCCAACGCAACCGTCCAAATCATTCATCAAATTGAAGAATTGAGAAAGCACCAGTGCTCCACTCTCCAACCACCAACTAAAAATTTAGATTTTCTCCCCTATTACTTTCAATTTCTTGGCTCACCAGCTTCCAAACTCTTTTTTGATAAGCTTTTGGAAAACTTACCAACAATTGAAAAGACGAATACTAAGCTTCATCGCTTGATATGGCTTCATCTCAAACCATTCTACCCCAATAACTTAACCGCCCTTCTCAATGAATATCACTTTGATGTTGTCTATGACGAGTTTGCTTCGATTTTCTGGGAGCCACTAGAACCTGATAATCCTCTCGAATCCTTAGCTAAAAAAATCCTATCCAGCCAAAATTTAACCGTCCCGGAAAAAAGAGTAAATAGAATCCTTAATTGGTGCGAACAATTTCAAGCTGATGGGGTTATTCAATTTAATCAATGGGGATGCCGTCAGAGCCAGGGTATGAATTTTATACTTAAAAATATGCTTCAACAAAAAGGTTATCCCGTGTTATTATTGGATGGAGATCATATTGATAGGAAGTTTTATTCCGAAGAGCAACTTCGTACTCGGATAGAGGCATTTTATGAAATGTTGGAAGGAAAATAA
>JAGPGC010000045.1 GCA_018056205.1 Candidatus Atribacteria bacterium
ATTTTAAGCATTTTTTTCAAGGTATTGGTTTCGACGTCCCAGGCCATTTTTCCCTGAACAGCGATCGATATTTTTCCAGTTGTTTCCGAAACTACCAGAGATAAGGCATCAGTTTGTTCGGTGATACCAATTCCAGCTCGATGCCGAGTTCCAACCAGCTTTTTGACCTCAGCTTTTTCAGCCAAGGGTAGTATACACCCAGCAGCGATGATTCGGTTTTCTTTGATGATAACTGCCCCATCATGTAATGGAGATTCGGTTAAAAATATTGAATAAACTAATTCCGGAGTAAAAATGGCATCGATAGCGATACCAGTTTGAAGAAAATCGCGTAAATCATTATTTCTCTCCAGCACGATCAAGGCTCCGACTTTTTTACGCGAGAGAGTTTGACAGGCAAGAGCGATTTCATCTATAAACTTGGTCCGGTCATCTTCACTATGAAAAAAGAAACGAGAAGTGCTATCAGACTGGTGATAAGTCCGATTGACATAGAGGCGGCGAAGCTCAGGTTGAAAAACAATAAAAGCTCCACCAATATAAGCTGCCAGAATGACCTTCCAAATAAAATTAAGCTCTTTTAATCCAGAAAAATTAGCTAAACCAGCAATAACAAAAAAAACCATGAGGAATTTTAACATCGAATAAAGCGAAGTGCCCTTAGTGATAGTGAATATTCGAAAAGATAAGTATAAAATGAAAATCAGTTCGATAGCCCATCGCCAGTGCACAGAAAGATTCAAAAGACAATTCCTCCGCTAACTCATAATCAATGCCAACAAGGCTTTTTGAGCATGAAGACGGTTTTCGGCTTCATCGATTATGACTGATTGAGGGCCATCCATGACCTCATCGGTAATTTCCAGATTCCGGTGAGCAGGCATACAATGAAGAACAATTGCCTCAGGATGAGCCTTGTCAAGGAGATTCTGGTTTACTTGAAGCTTTTTAAAATGAGCAATTCTTTCCTCCATTTCACTTTCTTTTCCCATACTCGCCCACACATCAGTATAGATGACATCGGCATCTTGAGCAGCAACCAATGGATTGGCTTCATAAACAATAGCTGCTCCCGAGTTACATCCCTTCTCCTGAGCCCAATCCCATATATCGGTTTGTGGCTGATAATTGTTGGGTGAGCAGATGGTAAGTTTTAATCCTAAGATTCCGGCTGCAACTAACCAGGAATGACAGACATTATTTCCATCGCCAAAATAGGAAATTTTTTGATTCTTAAGAGTACCCTTTTTTTCCAAAATGGTCAATAAATCTCCTAAAATTTGACAGGGATGATGGAGATCGGAAAGTCCGTTGATAATCGGAATTTTAGAATATTTAGCCATCTGGATGAGGTTATCATGGCTAAAAGTTCGAATCATAACAGCTTCAACCATACGATCGAGAACCATAGCAACATCCTTAATCGCTTCTCGTTTACCCAAGCCTACTTCTTGAGGTCCAATGTACATTGCTTTCCCACCCAGTTGATGCATTGCCATCTCAAAAGAAACCCGGGTCCGTAAAGATGGTTTTTCAAAAAGCATGGCCAGGGTTTTTCCAGAAAGGATTTCAATTTTCTCCCCAATCATCCAGCGTCTTTTTAAGACAATTGCAGTTTCTAAAAGATAATAGATTTCATCGGCTGAATAATCAGATAGACTTAAGAAATCTCTTCCTTTAAATACCCACCTCATAATACCCATCCTTTCTCATTCAATATAACGTTTCTGAACATAGGGGGATAAATATGCCCGAAGTACGGTTCCATACCCAGCTTGAAATCGTACCAGATCACCAATCCGATAGTCATGCTGGCTTTCCTCACAATCCAAAACCAAATAATTACTGGTTGCTCCAATTATTGTAACATTTCTATCATTTAAAAATAACTGTGTGTCATCAATGTCTTGAAGACCAGTTGCAACCAATACCCGTTTTCGTGGATAATTTTTCTCAATTGAAATCTGACAAGCCCGACCAAAGGCGTCAAATCCTCGATCAGATATATTGGGTATTTTTCTTTTTATTTCAACGATTTCAGCTTCGATATGAAAAGCTCCTTGTTGCAACCAGTTAAGATTTCTTTTCCGGCTAATATCACTTCCAAAGAGAAAGGCTTCTCCACAGCGAATTTGATCAGCTTTTGATGTTTGGGGATAGCCTTCCCAAAGAGAAAAGAAGGTAGTTCCACCTATTGATACAAGAAGATGGGGATTGTTCAATTCTATTTCGAGTTGATTTTTTAGTGAGTTCAACTCTTCAAGAGTAGTTAATTGAGGAAGAACTCCACTCAAACAAGCCAGGGAAGTTCCAATACCAATGATTGAAAGGTTATTCATAGAATGTATCTGATTGATATTGTTTAGGAGTTCTTGGGGAAGAAATCCTTCCCTTCCATCGCCAGTTTCGACAGCAAGTATAATGGATGGTTGAACATGAAGTAGTTTGGCTTTTTGGTCAAAAAGATTAAGGATTTCCAGTTGTGAAACCAGGGGAGTTATTTGATATTGAATAATTTCTTCAATTTCTTCTTTCATGGGAAGACGGATCATTTGATATCGAGCTTTATTGCCATACCGGTTGATTAGCTTTTTGAGATTAGATAAATTTGAATCAGCAAATGAATGAATTCCAGCATCGAATAACAGGTCAGTTATTTTGTAATCAGCGCAAAAACCTTTGGTGACAGCAACTGGTTCCAGCTTCCAGTCGAAACATTTTTTTTGAAGGACATCGATATTTTGCTTAAGCACGGATAAATTAATTTCAAGAAGCGGATACAAACCATTCACCACCGGTGCCTGTTTTGTTTATTTTAACTGGTAATCATTATTTATAAAAAAGCGTCTAAAACAAAAAGAGCCCCCAGGCTTCGGGGGCTCTATTAAATAAAATATTACCGTTTGGAGAATTGAAAGCGAGCCCGTGCTGCACGCTGACCATATTTCTTTCGCTCTTTCATGCGAGGGTCACGAGTTAAAAGTCCGGCTTTTTTTAGAGTTGGTCTCAAATTTTCATCAATTTTTATGAGGGATCTAGAAATTCCCAATGCCATTGCCCCGGCCTGACCACTTAGACCTCCACCTTCTGCCAAGACGTTAACGTTAAAACGACTATCACTCCCGGTTAGAGTTAGGGGGCGAGTAGCTAATATTTGCAGCATTGGTTGGGGGAAATAATTTTTTAATTCTCTACCATTGATAATTACTTTTCCACTTCCCAAAGTTAACCATACCTTAGCGATCGATGTTTTTCTTCTACCGGTTGAGTAATATTTCATATCCATGCTCACATCATTCACTCCTTAGATTAAGAGGAATTGGGTTTTGAGCTGCGTGGGGATGGGAATCACCAGCATATACTTTCAATTTACTAATAATGCGGTTTCCCAATTTATGATGAGGAATCATTCCCCATACTGCCTTACGAATTACTTCCTCGGGTTTTCTTTTCATCAAATGCTCCAATGTTTCTTCTCGAAATCCGGAGGGATAACCGGTGTGATGTCGATAGACTTTATTGGAAAGTTTTTTTCCGGTAACCCGGACTTTGTCGGCGTTGATGACAATAACAAAATCGCCGGTGTCAAGGAAAGGAGTATAAATCGGTTTATTCTTTCCTAACAGAATTTTAGCAATTTGGCAAGCCATTCTTCCCAGAACCAGGTCCTGGGCATCAACGACGTACCATTTTTGCTGAATATTTTTGAATGATGGAATATATGTTTTCGGAACCATAAACACCTTCTCCTCCGCGCATATTAGAACACATGAATTTTAATGAACGTTCCGCCAAATGTCAAGTGCTATCGATTATATTGTCATTTAGAAGGTTTCTCTACCTCAACCCAAGAATTTTCTTTTGCAGACTTTTCAATTGCTTCGCACACCAGAGCTATAGCATATCCATCTTCAAAAGATGGGTAAATAGGTTCATCATCCACGATACCACGTAAAAAATCGTAGCACTCAATGATCTTTGTTTCTCCATATCCTATTCCTAAAGCAGGAATAGGCCATAATCCCTCACCGTAAGGGTGAGCAGGACCAATATAGATGGTCTTAAATCCTTTCTGATCTTCTGGGTCATCTGCAAAACAAACTTGAAGCTCGTCATTTCTTTCGTAATTAAAAAATAAAGACCCCTTTTCTCCATGAACTTCTAAGGTTATATAGTTATTTCTTCCCCAAGCGTTCCTAGTTGCCTCAAGAGATCCAATACTCCCATTATTAAATTGTACCAGCATTACCATTTCATCATCTACATCAACCTTATCCTTACGTTCCTCCCCAGTTTTTCTAACCACTCCAAGCTTGTCAACTACACCTTCTTGGATGGGTCTTTCTGTAATCCAGGTCTTCATGATACTACATACCTTAGTAATGTCACCT
The DNA here is from genome assembly GCA_018056205.1 of Candidatus Atribacteria bacterium. Taxonomy (GTDB): domain Bacteria; phylum Atribacterota; class Atribacteria; order Atribacterales; family Atribacteraceae; genus Atribacter. The sequence continues at coordinate 4,392 of JAGPGC010000045.1, forward strand.
ACTAGATATCGAGCAAGATCGATTATGTGAGTTCCAATGTCTCCAAGTGTACCTGCACCAGCTATATTCTTCTGAAAGCGCCAAGAAAGTGGAGAAAGAGGACTGGCTGACCAACTTTGGAGATAGGTAGCTCTAAAGTTTAAAATCTTCCCTATTTTTCCTTCTTCAATCAACTGCTTTGCGTATACTATTGCAGGAGTACGGCGATAATTATAAGCTACCATATTTTTTACTCCAGCTTTTTTTACCGCTTCAAACATAGTTTTAGCTTCCTCAGCATTCCTTGCTAAGGGTTTTTCACAAAGGATATGTTTCTTTGCTTGTGCTGCTTTTACTGCTATTTCACAGTGAAGATTATTTGGAACACAGATATCAACAATATCAATATCTGGAGAGTCTACCAACTTTCTCCAATCACCCGTAAATCTTTCATAGCCATACTTCAATGCAGCTTCTTTTGCCTTATCTTCGGTAATATCCGCAATCATCTTTCTCATTGGTAACTCTGAAATAGGCCAAAAAAACATCGGCACTGTCGCCCAAGCCAAGGAATGAGCCTTAGCCATAAATCCACCACCAATTAGTCCCACTTTTAAATATTCCATATTCAGCCATCCTTTCCCGGTAAAATTATTGTAAAAATGTAAAGGTAGTGAAAAGAAGTCTTTTCACTACCTTTAGACCTAACAGTTCTTACTTAAGAAGATCTAAAACTTCCTGTGGCAAGGGACCAATAGCTTCAAGGTTAGTTTTATTATAAGCTTCTACCAAGTTTGCTTTAACAATAGGATACACACGGCTGACAAAATAACCTTGAGAAATTTCTCTATTACCAGCTAAATACTTTAAAATTGACCTAATAGAATTAACCCCCATTTCAACACAGTCGGCTTCCCCTGCTCCTATAATGGGATGATTTGGATCGGCAATATACTTTGCACCAGTCGTTCCACCTAAATCTGGGGCAGCAACAATAACTTCTCCGACCTTATTTAAAGCGATGACAGCCTCTGCGCCACCAGTTGCGGGACCCATCATCCAAGTCGCCCAGATAGCATCTATCTCAGGGTTCTTTTGAAGCATTCCCACTGCCAAATCATAGCTCTGAGAAGGATCCGTAAAACCAACCTCAGACACTATTTTTATTCCTGGATATTTGGCAAAAGTGTCTTTTGCTCCCTTAAGCCGCATTACATTAGTCCACTGTTCCAGGGAAAAGTAAATAATCCCCACCTCACCCTGATACCCCATAGCATAGGATAGTATCTCAGCAGCAGCCATTCCTTGAGCATATCCATCAGCATCGACGAGCCCAACATAGTTCTCAGTTCCAGCTAAACCTTGAGGAGTAGTCCAATTATGGACTTGAGGTACACCAGCCTTGGCGAGATTAACAAAAGCTGGTCCAAGAGTAACAGGTTCCCAAGCCTCTGCAATTACAAATGAAATTGCTCCTGCTTTTCCTGCTAAGGAGTTCACCTGGTCAATTTGTTCGGCAATGGAGGAAGAACCCATAAATTTTATTGGCTGAAAACCATAATGAGCTAACTCTTGGTCCATTCCATACTTGTTTAATATTTCAGTCATATCAAGACTTGCTCCCATAAAATAGTAATCGTCAAGCCCTAATTCCTTAACCTTTACTTCTTCCTCGGGAGTCAAAATCAAATCCTTGGCTCCTCGAGGGACTTCTTCATTCGGACCATTCGGTGTAAGAACTGAAGAAAATTGTTTCTCCATAACAGTTATCATTTCTAAGGGGACATCCCTAAACTTTCCTTCACCCAATTTACTCTTGCACTCGGCCGTCATATCTAATGATGGCAAAAGTAAGACCCCAAAAATTACCAATACAACCAAACCTTTCCTTAAAAAACTTAGCACAACTAACCACCTCCCAATTTAATTGTAATTGATAGGGGTAAAATTCACCCCATACTAAACTTTTCTTCTCTACTATCTAATCTTCTACCCATTCGGTCGAAAATACCCACCAGTTTTGGATTACCTACTTGAACGCCATTGATAACTGCTACTCTTGCCCGTGACACAAAAACTTGGTTCCTTAATCCATAGATAATGATGTCACTTACCTTAACTTTACTCTCCCGAGGAAGATGTACAGTACCGTAATAGTCTATATACCCTGCGGGCTCAGCATATGCTTTGGAACTAAAAATATTTTCAGGATTATCACCCACTAGGACCTCCAAACGGTGAGCATGATAAAGGTGTCCCCATATACCGAGTGGAGCATCACCACTCATCAGGCCCCCACCGATTACATAAGCTTTATCACCTTCTAAATGAGAGACCTCTGTTACATATATCCAAGCTGGAATTTCAGGTAAATTTTCAAAGGCGTGCCAAGGAGTTGTTCCAGTAAAAGCATGTCCAGGTTCTGCATGAGTTATTCCCATTTTTGCCAACAATTCCATCGTCATAGTCGAATTGTCCGCTGGGGCATTAATCTGCTCTACCTCATTACCCAGCTTTTCCAGAATTTCAGCTGCTCTAAGAATGGTAAACAAATTAGGCAAGGGTTCAACCTTTCGAGTTTTCAAGTTAAACCGAAAACAAGGGAAAGAAGTTACCCCTACTATCTTTACAAAATCAAGCTCTTGAAAATCACGAACAACTTTAGCAAGATTTTCTTCTTTAATGCCTCCATATTGAAAATCATAGAAGAAATCCCCTGCACCTACGACACGCAGAAGTATTTTTTGTATCAAACCTAACTTTTTTGCCTCTTCATTTACCTCTTTAGCTTTTTCTAAACTAAAGACTGTCATAACTTCTGGTCTTGTATGAGCTAATACATAGTTAATATCGTTTCGAGGGATTTGCACTAAATGACCAACGTGACCAATAGGCACACCATTTTTTTCTAAGCACCAAGTGTCTTCTAAGTCTACCGCCACTGCTTTATCTATGCCAGCTCTAAGAATAACCTGACAAATTTCCGGGTTACGACCGAATTGTTTAGTCATAAAATAAAGCTTTACATTATACTTATTTGCAGCTTCGTAAATAGCTTTTGCATTATGACAAATGGCGTCTAAATCTACCACTATAGTATTGGCGGATATTTTTCCTTGCCTATACAGTTCTACAGCAGTTCTAATGAGGTTAGGGTTTCGCTTAATTGTTGTATCTAAAAAGTCCATAAATCATACCTCCTACAGAATAGCTAAGGAACGTAGTTGCCTTATTGATAAAGCAGTGACCAAAATAGTACCCATTAGAATATCCCTATAAGCTGGTTCCAACCCCAAAAGACTAACTCCATTAGTGATAATACTAAGCAAAAATACTGCTAAAAATGTTTTTGGAACTGAACCTTCTCCACCGTTTAACGAGGCACCACCCATAATTGGAGCAGCCATAGCAGGCATGAGATAACCTGTACTCATCAAAGGTCTGGCTGACATAGCTCTACTTCCCAAAATGAAACCTGCTACCCCTGCCAAACAACCATTGAGAATAAAAAATAGTAGTTTTACTCTGGCAGTGGGGATTCCCATTAATCTCGCTGCTTCTTCATTACCCCCTGTAGCGAAAGCCCATTTTCCAATTTTCATTTTAGTTAATAGAAACCACAAACAAAAAGTAATAAAAAACATCCAATATACACTTGTAGCTACATTTCCCAATGGACGACCATAAAATATATTCAAAAAAGCCTGGTTGGATATAAGTACCGCTCGATAATTACAAATTATCAACACTATTCCACCCACTATAGCTTGTGAAGCAAGTGTCACTAAAAATGAAGGAATACGTAGTTTAACTACAAACATACCATTAGCTATA
>JAGPGC010000046.1 GCA_018056205.1 Candidatus Atribacteria bacterium
TGAAGATACTTTTGGAGATATTTTAAAGGTGGAAAAGAGGGGATTATGGTGGTGGTCTCTGGGAATGACTTGGACCTTGGTTAATTTACGGGGGTTAGAACAAATCATGATTGATATGTTTGATTACCCCGAAGAACTCCACCGCCTTATGGCATTTTTAGGCGATGGTCATATGGCAAAGGTTGATTTTTTGGAAAAAAACAACTTGCTCAGTCTTAACAACGATGGGACTTATATTGGTTCTGGGGGATATGGATATACTCATGAGCTTCCTCAATCCGATTTTGATGGGAAGAAAGTTCGTACCATTGATATGTGGGGTTTTTCAGAGAGTCAAGAAACTTGCTACGTTTCGCCAGAAATGTTTGAAGAATTTATCTTTCCCTATCAATACCCATTGTTAGAACGTTTTGGATTGAATTGCTATGGATGCTGTGAACCAATCGATAAACGATGGCAAGTGGTTAAAAAATTCCCGCATCTGAGAAGAATTTCGGTTTCTCCTTGGGCAAATCCGCGGATTATGGCTGATTATTTAGGAACGGATTACATATATTCTCTAAAACCGAATCCGGCTGACTTAGCCGTTTCTCAAATCGATGAAGGTTATATCAGAAAAAAAATACGCGAATCCTTTCAGATTGCCAAAAATTGTCGGTTAGAAATCATTATGAAAGATAACCATACTATTGGAAAAAATCCAGAGAATGTAAAGCGGTGGAGCCGGATTGCTCGGGAAGAAGCCGAAAGATTATAGAAATCTAAAAGATAAATTTATACTGATAATATTAGGTTATCTTGGTATAATAGTAAATATAATATTAAATTAATTATATGTTATAATAAAATTTAAAATTAATGGTGTTAAAGATTTTATTTTGTAAATAAATAAATTAATAAATAAGAATGTTTTAAAGTAATTTATTATGCAATAAGATGTAAAGAATAAAAAAAATAAAAGAAGGGGGTGAAAAACTTAAATTCTAAGAAAATATCTTTATAACCAAAGAAAGAAATTAAAAGAAGGAGGAATGAATTAATTATGAAGAAAAATGTAACAAAAGTTTTGATGAGTATTTTTGTTTTATTAGTAGTTTCAACTTTAGTGTCATTTGCCTTTGCTCAGGATATGGATAAACTGGAAAAAGAAACAGCTGATAAAGCCTTTGCAGCAGCTGATAAAGGACAACCTGATCCATCATGGAAGGGAAAGAAGTTTACCATTGCAGTTTTAGCTTCAGGCCCTCATGGAGCTATTTCAGGTCCTCTCTATTTCTGGCGTCCCTACTGGGAACAACTGACCGGAGCGACCTATGATATCGCCGAAATTCCTTTTGGAGAATTACAAGCCAAAATCTTTACTGATTTGGCAACAGAAACTGGAAATTATGATGCCATAGTTGGTCCGAGCTTTTTCTATGGTGATTATATTGCTAATGACTGGATAATACCCATTGATAAGTATTTTGATGATCCCAGAATGCCTAAATGGGATCGGGATGCAATTGCTCTGCCAATTCGTAAGCTCTATCAATGGGGCGGAAAATGGTATGGATTTAATAATGATCATGATGGGATGGTCATTTACTTCCGCAAAGATCTTTTTAATGATCCCAAATGGCAGGAAGAATTTAAAAAAGAATTCAATTATGATTTACCTACCCGTCCGGATAGTTGGCAAGAAATTCTTGATTTAGCGAAGTTCTTCAACGGAAAAGACTGGAATGGTGATGGAAAAGAAGATTTTGGAATCACCATGCACCTCAAAGTTGGTGAACAGGGTTTCTTTAACTACATAGCTTTAGCTGGCGGTTTTGTTGTCATGCCGGCACCAGGTGATGATCCAACTAAAGTGACCCGCTATTACAACCAATTTTGGTTTGATCCTGAAACCATGAAACCGCTTATCAATACTCCCGGACATGTAAGAGCTATGGAAATGTTAGTTGAGTTAACTAAGTACGGACCAGCTGCCATGGTCGGTTGGGGTTTAGGAGAGGCTTGGGATGTATTTCTCAGAGGCAACGCAGCGATGTGCTTCACCTTTGGTGATATAGGAACGTTGTCTCAAGATACCCGGGTTTCAGTTATTCAAGGAAAATTGGGAGTGGTCCCAATTCCAGGAAGCGAAGAGGTCTATAATCTCGAAACTAACGAATGGGTAAAAATGGAATCACCTAATTTAGTTGCCAATGAATCAGGAGCTTCCTGGCATGGAGTTATTACCAAGTATGCAGATGATCCAGATATGATCGCTCATTTCTTTTCTTGGCAAGCAACTCCAGAGATTAACCATTGGAACGTAGCTTGGGGATGGACTGGTATCGATCCTGGAACAGTCTATGACTTTTTAGAACCAGAAGGTAAAGCCAAAATCGAAGATTACACTTCAACTGGTTTTAATGAAGCAGACATAGTAGAGTTCCTCGACGCTTACAATACTCTTTGGTTTAAGTACCCACTTAACATTCCTTACTTAAGAATAGCCGGAGCAGCTGATTACATTGAAAGTTTAGATATTCATATGTCTGAAGCCTTAACCGGCCAAGCCACACCTCAAGAAGCTTTGGATCGGGTTGCCAAAGATTGGGAAAATATTACCGAAGAATTAGGACGCGATGAACAAAAAGCTTTGTACCATGATGCAATTGGGTATTCTGGACAATAGTTTTTGTAAAATTTAATAATAAGCAATAAATTTGGGGGCTGGTTTACAGTTAAACCAAGCCCCCTGTTTTAAAGGAGGAGGTTATTTTGGGTGTGAAAAAAAGAAGAACGCCTCTTAAGGAACAGGGGAAGAAATTATTTATTGCTCCCGCTATAACTTGGCTTATGTTATTTACTTTAGCTCCCCTAATTTATACCGTTTACTTAAGTTTTCATGGATCGCGCTTTTTAAAGGTTACTCGATTTGTAGGATTAAAAAACTTTATTACCGTACTTAGTGATTATCGGTTTTGGGGAGCATTTCGGGTAACCATCATCTTTGTTTTGGGAGGATTAGTACTGAGTGTAGGATTAGGTTTGCTATTCGCATTGTTATTTAATCGCCAAATAAAGGGAGTCCAGATTTTTAGAACATTATCAACCATGCCCTTATTCACTGCCCCAGTTGCTTTGGGTTACATTTTTATGATCATTTTTTATGAAAATGGTGGACCAATTAATAATTTCCTTAATTCTGTGATTTCAAAACAAGTGCCCTGGTTATCCAATCCCAGTTGGGCTATTTTCTCGATTCTTATTGCTGATACCTGGCAGTGGACACCTTTTGCTTTTCTGGTTTTATTGGCCAGTCTTCAAGCGGTTCCGAAAGACCTCTATGAAGCGGCCAGTCTTGATTCCGCTTCAAGCTGGGATGTTTTTAAACATATTACTTTCCCCCTGATTTCTCCTGCCTTAGGAACAGTTATTATTCTCCGAATTGTTGAGGCCTTTAAAGTATTTGACCTTCCTTTTGCGCTGACCAATGGAGGACCGGGTTTGGCAACCAGAACGTTGACCTTTAACGTCTATACCAATGGTTTGAGAGACCAAAACCTGGGAACTGCCAGTGCTACAGCTATCGTACTCTTAGTTATTGTTTTAATAGTGAGTACATTATTCTTTAAGCGCTACGGTTCAAATTATGAATAAGGCCACGAGGTGCAAATATGAAAAACCGTAAAAGCAAAATCATCGTTAATTTTTTTCTTTGGATAATTGTTGCTATTGTGGCAGTGTGGATGCTTTTTCCATTTTACTGGGCAGTTATCACATCCATAAAAAAACCAGCTGATGTCTTTCAATTATCATTTATTCCAGGCATACAATTTGATCCAACTTTAGATAACTGGAAATCAGAATTTCAATTGCGAGGAAAAGAAATTACTCGCGCCATGGGGAACTCATTAGCAATCGGTATTGGTGCTGCTCTGATAGCCTTAGGAATAGGTACCTTGGCTGGGTATGGATTAGCTCGTTTCCGTTATCACCGATGGTCGAATAAAAGTATGTCGATGTGGATTTTATCACAAAGATTCCTTCCTCCCGCAGCAACTGTCATCCCTTTTTTCTTAATCTTTAAAAGAATTGGCTTGATCGATAATGTTTTGGCTTTGATTCTCATTAATACAACATTTACCATTCCTTTCGCTGTTCTTATTCTGCGTGATGCTTTTAAAGAAATCCCCGAAGAAATCGAAGAATCAGCTTTGGTTGATGGTTGTTCTCGATTCCAAGCCTTCATTCGAATGGCCTTGCCATTGGTTGCGCCAGCTTTGGTTTCAGCAGCAATTATTTGTTTTTCTTTTGCTTGGAATGAGTTTTTGTTTGCTTTTATAATGTCTTATGCTAAGGCTTCTCCAATGACTGTTATTATCGCTGGAACTCAAGATACCCAAGGAATTCAGTTCTGGTATGTAGCTACTCGAATGTTATTAGCAATTGTTCCTCCAGCCGTTCTTGCCTTAACGGTCCAGAAGTATATTGTTAGAGGTTTAACTTTTGGTGCGGTCAAGGGGTAGATGGTGGCTTTGGGCTTTGTTGACAAATAGAATTATATATGATAAGTTTTAGACAATAAAATTAAATAGTTTGGAGCAGGCGATTATCCTGGATTTACCGGGTTAGTGGGGCCGGGCAAAAGGCAGCAGGCAAAAACCTGTGGGACCGATTTTGGTCTCACAGGTTTTTTTATTTAATTTTGGAGGATTATATATGACCGAACAAACCCGTTATTTTACTATTCGAAATGTCCTGCTATGGATTTTACTTCTAAATTGGGGAGTTGCTTTAACAAAGTTATTTTATGGGAGATTTATTGGTTCAGTTAGTATGGTTGCCGATGGATTCCATTCTCTTTCCGATGGAGCATCAAACATTATCGGACTGATAGCAATTTCAATTTCGGTTCAACCGGCTGATGTTGACCATCCCTATGGACATAAAAAATTTGAAAGCTTTGCTTCCATTGTAATCGCCCTGCTCCTTTTCATTGTGAGTATTGATATTTTACAAGGAGCTATTGGCCGCTTCGGCAAGCCTGTTATCCCAGAAGTAACCACTTCAAGTTTTGTTGTTATGGCGATAGTTATATTTATTAATATTTTGGTGGTAATTTTTGAGACCCGAATAGGTCGGCGTCTTAATAGTGATATTCTCACCAGTGATGCTCTTCACACCATGAGCGATATCTATGTTTCAATTTCAGTTGCCTTCACCTTAGTAGCAGTTCGATTAGGGGTGGTCTGGTTAGATGTGGCTGCAGCGATAGTTATTGCTGGTTTAATTTTAAAATCGGGAATTCAAATTCTTTTAAGAAGTTCTAATGTTTTGTGCGACCGCATCATCATTGACCCTACGGTTATTAACAAAATTGTTTTTTCTATACCGGGGATTAAGGGTTGTCACGAAATTAGAACCCGGGGACGAAAAGATGATATCCATATCGATCTTCATATATTAGTTGCCGATAATATGGAAGTTCAAAATGCACATGAGATAGCAAATCAGGTCGAAAATGCTTTAAAAAAGGAAATACCTGGGGTTTCAGACGTTATAGTTCACATTGAACCGATTACCCAAGCTAAAAAATTTTCCTAGAAGCTTCACTAAGGAAGTTAATCAAATCTTTTAAAACCACTTAGTGAAGCTGAAAAACCTCATTTCAAAATGGAAATATGAGTAAGAGGCCAATAGATGAGAAAGGCTCGACCTAAAATATTCTTTCGTGGAACGTAACCCCAAAACCGGCTATCATCGCTATTTATACTATTATCACCCAGTACAAAGTAAGAGTCTTCTGGAACAGTTTTTTCTTCCTCACCATAAAACCCATAATCATAATAAGTGCGACCAAACTTGTCTCCCTGAAGAGGTTCACCATTTACATAAATCATCCCATTGGAAATTTTAATTTTTTCGCCTGGTAGTCCAATAACTCTCTTGATCAAATTTTTTCTGTTATCAATTGGATATCGAAAAACAACAATGTCTCCCCTTTGAGGCTCGGTAAATCGGTAGTAAAATTTAGCTACTAAAACCCTTTCTCCTGGAACCAGGGTAGGTTCCATAGAACTTGATGGAATATAAAAACTTTGAATGACAAAGTGAATAATTAATAAAGCAATTATTAGAGACCAAACAATAGTTTCAATTGCCTCTCGCCAGGGACTTTTCTTTTTTTTCTCTTTTGCTGGAAGAGCATTATGGTCAGTTTTTGATAGAGACTTTTCTTTTTTCATTCTACACCTCTTCATTGTCGGAAATGTACAAAATTCTCTTTTTCTTCAAGGATTCTATTCACTCCTTATCAGTTAACCATATAAAATGTTCCTGAGGGAATAACCAATATACAAAATAATAAAATTAATTTTTTGGGTAGCATTATCCTTTATTTTCGCTAAAGTATCAATGATATCCAACATGCATAATAACTTTTCCAATGATTCGTGCGGGTTTATCAATCAGGATAATGGGGTCATACTTGGGGTTCGCAGACTTGAGGATGACTGCCTTATCTTGGAAAATAACCTCTTTGATGCATAAACCAAAGTCTTCGAGCTCAACGATGGCAATATCTCCGGATATGGTTTGGAGGTCAGGAGAGAAAACTACTAAATCATTTTCGGTGATTCCTTTGCCGATCATTGAATCTCCCTTAGCACGGACAATAAATAAACGTATTTTATCCTGGTATGATTTTCCAGTTTTCATTTGAATCAGAGATTTATTAAAAATTTCATACCCGACGGTATAGGCATCAAAATCATTTTCAGCAATACCGCAAGGTACTTTTGAGGAAAGTATTGGTATAGCTATATCATCTTCATCCAAAGAAAATACATCGCGATTGACAATGCCTTTTATAAGGAGCAACTCCCAATCGGGTATATTCAAAGTTCTGCCAATTTTTTGCAACATAGAAATATCTGGCTCTCTTTCTCCTTTAAGCCATCGACAAATAGCCGCTTGAGAAACACCAGAAGCCCGAGCTAACTGAACTTGATTCCAATTTTTTTCTTCCATTTTTTCTTTTAGCCAATTTTTAAAATCCATATCAAAATTATATGACAGCTGGAAAAAATTATCAAGTTAATATCCCACCAGAAATTTAACGGATAATAGTTTTAATTAAACAAATAGAGCGTTCAACAATCTTGTTTAATCACTATTACCATTTAGTTTCTTTGCACCATTGTTTTTTAACTGAGTTAAGATTTCTTGTTCAACATCAGGGAGAGCATGGAGAAAACGATGAACAATCTCATTGAGTTGTCCTTCTTGGTTAGCTTCAAAACGGAGAGTAAATACCGGTTCAGTTACTGATTTTCGTATTAATCCCCAACCTTCTGACCAGTCTACCCGGATACCATCAATCTTAGTAATATTTTCTTCTTTGGAAAGTGATTTTTCGATAATACTTATAAGGTTAGGATATAGACGTGCTTGAATTCGGATGTCAGGAGTGACATGGGGAGTGGGGTAAGTTTCAATAATTTTGGAAAGTGGAAAACGATATGAAGAAAGAAAACTGAGAAAAAGCATAGCAGCAAAAAGCCCATCATCACGGTGTATTTCACGGAAAAAATAATGTCCACTAATTTCACCCGCCATGATTGCGTCTTCACGAATAAGTCGGGTTTTTATATAGGTGTGACCAGACCTTTCCACCAAAGGTATGCCGCCTAAACGTTGAACTTCGTCAGCAACAATCCGAGAACTTTTTATATCATAGACGAATTTTTGACCAGCAGAATAACTTGGAAGAAGATGACGAATAAAAAAAATCATCCCATGCTCTGGAAGTATAATCTGACCTTTTTCATCTGCGAATATCACTCGGTCGCCATCTCCATCAAACGCCATTCCCACATCAGCCTTTTGTTGAATAATTGTTTTACTAAGAGCACTTAAATTTTCAGGCTGTGAAGGGTTGGGTGGACGGTTGGGAAAAGAACCGTCTGGTTCACAGTAAAGGGGAATAACCTGATATCCAAGTGAGGATAAAAATTGTAAAGCTATATCAGCATAACAGCCATTTCCGCAGTCAACCACAATAGTTA
>JAGPGC010000001.1:0-1875 GCA_018056205.1 Candidatus Atribacteria bacterium
GGAGTAAGATTTGCGCAGCCTGGTCCTGGACTGACAAAACAGACAGCTGGTTTTCCGGTTGAAAGAGCATGAGCCATGGCCATGAATCCACCGGCTGCTTCGTGTCGTACTTGGATTGCTTTTATAGATGGTTCATCATAAAGATCATCATAGAGGTCTTTAGGACTACCAGGAAGTCCGTAAACGAAATGGATATCCTCAGCTTTCAGCGCCTTTACAACTGCTTGCCATCCGGTCATAACTGTCATTTTTTATACCTCCTTCGATTTAAATTGATTTTTAATTAAATAATAGCGGTTAAATTTTTTTGCCAAACGAACTTGATATTACCATATCATTGTCAATTAGTGATTATCAACTTATTAAAAGATTTTTATCCAAGAAGCTAAGTTAATAACTATAATAGAATATATGAATATTCCCCCTTTTTTATAATAATCACATGGTAGATTAAATCATTATTAAAAATTTAAAAAACGTTTTTAAGAAAATTATAAAGGAGATCTTAAGGATGACCCGTGGAATTGTTATAGCGGCACCTCAGAGTGGTGCCGGTAAGACTACTATAACCCTTGGCTTAATGAGGGCATTAGCCCGTCAATTCCAGGTAGTACCCTTTAAGATCGGCCCTGATTACATCGATCCATCCTTTCATCAGGTTGCTTCAAAAAATGAACCGCACAATCTTGATCTCTTTTTATTAGGAGAAGACAATTTAAAGAAAATATTTTTTTATGCTGCTCAAACTGGTGATATGGCTATAGTGGAAGGAGTTATGGGCTTATTCGATGGATTAGGAACTGAATCTTGGGGAAGTACTGCTCAGGTAGCAAAAATTCTTCAGTTACCAGTAGTCTTAGTAATTGATGTTCGATCGATGTTAACCAGCGCTGCGGCCTTAGTTCATGGTTTTCAAACTTATGATCCCGAACTTCAATTAGTTGGTATTATATGCAATTTGACCTCAAGTCAAGGGCATTATGCTCAAATAAAAGAATCCATCGAAAGAGATTGTAATCTACCGGTTATTGGCCACCTCCCTTTTAAAAAGTTTTTAGTTTTACCAGAGCGCAATTTAGGCTTGATTACCAGTTGGGAAACTAGTAATCTCGATCGATGGCTCGACCATTGTGCCGATTTCCTTCTTAAAAACATCAATATTCAACAGCTTATTGACCTCATGGTACCGTTAGAAAATAGAAAAATTGACTTTTTTAATCAATTTATTTTTTCACAATCAGAAAAAATTCGAATTGGAGTTGCTTATGACCAAGCTTTTCATTTTTATTACTCCGATAGCTTAGCGGCTTTCCGTTTTTCTGGTGCCGAACTAGTTTATTTTAGCCCGCTCCAAGATCAATTTCTTCCAGAGGGGATTGATGGTCTTATTTTAGGGGGAGGATTCCCTGAGATATTTGCTGCAAAACTCTCCCAAAACGTATCAATGAGGAATTCCATTCGGTCAGCCCTTGAAAAAGGTCTTCCTACTTATGCCGAATGTGGAGGAATGATGTATTTGTCTCAGGAGATTCGTGGCCAAGATCAACATCTTTATCCTATGGTGGGGATCTTTCCGGTAAAAGCTATAATGAGTAAACGCCTCCAACATTTTGGTTATGTTGAAGTAAAAGTCACCCAGGATAATATCATTTCACCAGCGGGTAGGATTATTCAAGGCCATGAGTTTCATTATTCTGAATTAGTCGGTCCTAAATTAGAAGTTAGTTATCGAGTAAAAAAACCATTGGAGAAAAAAACTTGGGAGTCGGGTTTTGTTTATAAAAATTGCTTAGCATCCTATGTTCATTTACATCTTTTTGCCTATCCAGAATTGATTAATAATTTTCTTATTCATTGTCAGCAATGGAAGAAAAA